>JAEUKG010000295.1 GCA_016794325.1 Myxococcales bacterium
AGAGGTCGAGGCGGCGCCGAGGCGCGCGCGGAACAGCCTCCCGGCTTTGAGCACGCACCGCAGGCGCCAACACGAGATCTCGGACGAGATCAATGCAAACGGTCGCGGTGTTAGGCTCCCCGCCGATGCCCAAGCTCCACGTCCTCGTCTGCAGCACGCGGCCCGGCCGCATCGGCCCCTCGATCGCCCACTGGTTCGCCGAGCGCGCGCGCGCGCACGGCGGCTTCGACGTCGAGATCGTCGACCTCGCCGAGGTCGCGCTCCCGATCTTCGACGAGCCGAAGCACCCGCGGCTCGGCCAATACGAGCACGAGCACACCAAGCGGTGGTCGGCGAAGGTGCGGGAGGCCGACGCGTTCGTCTTCGTCTGCCCCGAATACAACTACGGCGCCCCGCCCGCGCTCGTGAACGCGCTCGACTACCTCTTCACCGAGTGGAAGTACAAGCCGGTCGGCTTCGTGAGCTACGGGGGGATCTCCGGGGGGCTGCGCTCGGTGCAGATGATCAAGCAGTTCGTCACCACCCTGTCGATGATGCCGCTCCCCGACGGCGTGACGCTCCCGTTCGCGATGAAGCAGATCGAGGGCGGCGTCTTCGCCGCGATCGAGAGCCAGGAGAAGTCGGCAGGGGTGATGCTCGACGAGCTCGTCCGCTGGGCGGGGGCCCTCGCGACGCTCCGCGCCTGAGCGGCCACCCTGGCCGAAATCGACCGATCATCGTCCTTGAGCCATGCCTGGCGGTCGGCCACCATGGCGGGAGTGGAGCCTCGCCGCGTCGTCATCTACGCCGCACCCTCGGTGCAGTCGCTCGACGTGGCGGGTCCGTACGAGGTCTTCGCGGCCGCCAACGCCGCCGCGCGGCTGCTCGGGGTGACCCGCCGGCGCTACGAGGTCGTCGTCGCGGGCGACGCCGCCGGGGCGACGGTGCGCGCCGAGAGCGGCCTCACGCTCGTCGCCGAGGTGAGCCTGGCCGCGGTCGGCAGTCGACGAGGCCGCCCGGTCGACACGCTCCTCGTCGCCGGCGGCCGCGGGCCTCGGCGCGCCGCCGGCGACGCGGGCGTGGTCACGTCGATCCGGCGCGCGGCGTCGCGCGCGCGTCGCGTCGCCTCGGTGTGCACCGGAGCCTACCTCCTCGCGGCGGCGGGGCTGCTCGACGGGAGGCGCGCGACCACCCACTGGGCCTACTGCGACGACCTCGCCCGGCGCTACCCCGCGGTGCGGGTCGAGCGCGACCCGATCTACGTGCGCGACGGGGCGGTGTGGACGTCGGCCGGCGTCACTGCGGGGATCGATCTCGGCCTCGCGATGGTCGAGGCCGACTGCGGGCGCGAGATCGCCGCCGCCGTCGCCCGCGGCCTCGTGGTCTTCGTGCGGCGCGCCGGCGGTCAGTCGCAGTTCAGCGCGCCCCTCCTCGCGCAGGCCGCGGAGCGCGCGCCGATCCGCGACGTCGTCACCTGGGTGCTCGACCACCCGACCGCGCCCCTCGACGTCCCCTCGCTCGCGCGCCGCGCGGGCATGAGCGTGAGGAACTTCTCGCGCGTGTTCGCCGCCGAGACCGGCTTGACCCCCGCCGCTTGGGCCGTGCGCGCTCGCGTCGAGGTCGCGGAGCGCCTCCTCGAGGCGACCAGCCGATCGATCGAAGAGGTCGCGGCCAGGTCCGGCTTCGGCACCCCCCAAGCGCTGCGGCGCGCGTTCGCGCGCTGCGTCGGAGTGAGCCCACGTGAATACCGCGCCCGCTTCGGCGCGCCGCCCATGCAAGGAGGAGCCCAGTGAACATCGTCATGCTCGTCTTCGAGCGCATCACCGTCCTCGACGTGATCGGCCCCTACGAGGTGCTCGCGCGCCTCCCGGGAGCCCAGGTGAAGATGGTCGGCCCCGAGCGCGGCGTCGTCCGCAGCGACAACGGCGCGGTCGGCCTCGCCGCCGACCTCGCGATCGGGGAGGTGTCGTCGGCCGACATCCTCCTCGTGCCCGGAGGCTTCGGCACCCGCCTCCTCGAGAAGGACGAGCGGGTCAAGGCGTGGATCCGCGACGTCGACGCGACCACGCGGGTCACCGCCTCGGTGTGCACCGGCGCCCTCCTCCTCGCGGCCGCGGGCGTCCTCCGGGGCCGCCGGGCCAACACCCACTGGGCCCTGCGCGAGCGCCTGCGCGAGCTCGGGGCGGTGCCCGAGGCGAGCCGCGTCGTCCGTGACGGCAAATACGCGAGCGCGGCCGGAGTCTCGGCGGGGATCGACCTCGCGCTCGCCCTCGCGGCCGAGCTCGCCTCGCCGGAGGTCGCCCAGGCTATCCAGCTAGGGATAGAGTACGATCCCGCCCCTCCGTTCGACGCGGGCTCCCCGGAGCGCGCCCCCGCGGCGATCCGCGAGGCCGTCCTCGGCCGGATCCGCGCGCGCGACGCGGAGCTCGGCGCGGGCTGAGCTCCGCCTGGAGGCGTGGTATCCTCCGAGGGCGCCGGCGGACTGGCCGGCGCCAAGGGAGGAGGCTCGAGAATGACCACGCCGCTCAAGGCCCGCCACGTCCTTCGGCTCCTGTCGCGCGCCGACGTCGCGTCCCTCACGCCCGCCCAGCGCGCCCAGCTCGTCGCCGCTGGCCCCGTCGTCCTCGGTCGCGCGAAGACGCTCGACGACATCCTCGCGTGGTCCGACAAAGAGCAGCTCGGGTGGACCTTGATCGCGCTCGAGCGCGACGGGGGCCGGGTGATGGACGTGTGGATGCTCTCGAACCTCGACGACGGCGCGGTGTTCGAGGCCGACTCGGCGGACTACCTCGGGATCGGCGTCTCGCAGACCTCGGTGAACGACGAGCACGAGAGCCGCGACGCCCTCGTCTCCGAGATCCAGGCGGCGCTCGACGCCTATGACTCGCCGGTGCCGTACGAGGACTGGAAGCGCGGCTGAGGCCGCCTACTTCCACTGGAACGAGCGCACGCGCCACGCTCCGTCGGGCCGGGCGGCGTCTTGCTTCAGCTCCACGAGCAGCGGCCCGTTGCACTTGCCCCGGTCGAGGGGCGGCACGCCGATCACCACCCGCGCGGGCGCGGCGCCCTTCGGTCGCGGCTCGGACGTCACGTTGTACGCGGTGCGAGAGAGCTCCCCCGAGCTCCCGCAGTTGCCGTACCAACCGAGGAGGCGGCGTCCTCCTGCGGTGAACTGCGCTCGGAGCGCCTCCGCGTCGGTGGTGCTCGCGCGGGCGTCGGGGTGAAGGTCGGCGTACGCGGTCGCCCAGTCGTCCCGAGCGACGGCGTCGACGAAATGATCCGCGACCTTCTTGGCGTCGGGGTTGCAGCCGGCGACGCCGAGCGCGAGGCCCGCGGCGGCGAGGCAGCGCAGCGCGGAGCGGAGGTGCATCGGCGGAGCATACACCCCCCTCGCGGCGGCCCGCGGGGGTCTCGCGACGGCTCGCGGGCGAGCCCGCTGCGCGGTCGCGGCTCCTCGCGGATCCGGGGCGTGGCGCGCGCTGCCCCCCTGGCACGAGTGCTGCTACGATCCCCGGCATGATGCGCCGACTGTCCCTCGCGGGCGTGGCCGCGGCCCTCGGGGCCGCTGCTGCCGCGTGCGCGACCGAGGCGCCTGTGGCCGAGGGAGAGCTCGCGTCCTCGTTCACGACGAGCGCGCGCGAGAGCGGCGTTCCCCGCGACCTCCTCGTGGCGATCGCGCACGTCGAGGACGGCCTCGGCACCCCGCGCCTGCGCGAGCCGAACCCCGACGCGCACGTCGTCGCCGCGGGCCCGCTCATGCTCCGTCGCGGAAAGCTCGACACGCTCGCGCGCGCGAGCGCGCTCTCCGGCGCGGGAGAGCTCGAGCTCCGCGCCGACGCCGATCGCGCCCTCGCGGCGGGCGCGCTCGTCCTTGCCGAGCTCGCCGGCAGGACGGGCGCGCGGCCCGGCGATTTGGCGAGCTACCGCGACGCCGTCGCCGACATGAGCGGCTACGCCGACGCCCCGCACCGCGACGACTACGTCCACCGCGTGTACGCGACGCTCGCTCGAGGCGGCTCCTTCGAGGGGCGCGACGGCCAGATCGTCACCGTGGCCGCTCACCCCGAGCTCCCGCCGTCCCTCACGATCGCCGTCGAGCACGGGCTCCGCGTCCTCGCGGGAGCGCCCGACTATCCGGGGGCGGAGTGGATCCCCACGAGCTGCACCGACAAGTGCACCGTGGGCCGCGGCGGCAACAAGGTGGAGTACGTCGTCATCCACGACACCGAGGGCGGCTGGGACGCGAGCGTGGCGACGCTCCAGAACGACCCCGGCAAGAGCGTGCAGTACATCGTCGGCAAAGACGGGCGCCTCGCGCAGTTCGTGCCCGAGGCCGACACCGCCTGGCACGCCGGGAACTTCTGGTACAACCAGCGGAGCGTCGGCATCGAGCACGTGGGGTACGCGACCCAGGCCTATCCCGAAGCGCTCTATGCCAAGAGCGCGGCGCTCGTCGCCCACCTCACCAAGAAGTACGGGATCGCGCCCGACCGCGCCCACGTCGTCGGTCACGATCAGATCCCCAACGGGAACAAGATCGCGCAGTCGAGCCCGCCGTGCGCGCTCTCGCCCAAGGAGTGCCGCACCAGCGGGAAATACGGCGGCGCCGGCGTCCACTCCGATCCCGGCGTCTGGGAGTGGGCCACCTACATGCCGAGGGTCGGCGGCCGCGCGAAGTGCACCGACGTCACCACGGTCGCGACGTGCTCGGTGGACCAGAAGAGCGCGTTTCGCTGCGTCGGCGACGAGGTCGTCGTCACGGCGTGCGACGGCCCCGGGGCGTGCGAGCCCCGGGGGGCGGGCGACGCGGTCTGCCACGTCAGCGCGAGCCCGAGCCCCTCGTCGCCGCCGGGGTCGGTGCCCCCGGGCTCGGCGCACGGGGCAGCGCCTCCGGCGGTCGAGGCCTCGCCGTCCGAGGAGAGCGACGGCGGCTGCGCGATCGCGCCGGGGACCTCCGGCCGCGTGCCCGTCGCGTGCGCGGCGGCGATCCTCGTGGTCGGTCTCGCCGGCGCGCGTCGCCGGCCGCGTCGGCGGCGCCGCGCCTGAGTCGACACCGCGACCACCCGCGTCGACCTCGACCGAGGTCGCCTCACGCCCACCGTGGCAGTCAGCGGAGCGCGCGCGCGCGCAGGGCCAGCGCGCCGGCGGCGCCGACGACGAGCCCGAGGAGCGCGGCGAGGATCCCGAAGGCGAGGTAAGGCTTCGCCGTGCGACGCGCGGCGGGCGCGGGCGGGAGGTCGGGCGCGTGGGCGAGGGTGGGAGGCGCGGCGTCGACCGTCGCGAGCCGCTGGGTGACGCTCCCGTCGACGACCACCGGGATGCGGACGCTCGCGTCCATGTCGACCGGCGCGGTGTGCCGCGGGAGCGACGCGAGGCCGCTCCGCACGACCTCGGCGTACGGCGCGAGCGCGTGGGCTAGCTCCTCCGCGTTCTTGAACCGGTTCTCGCGATCTTTGGCCAGGCAGCGGCTCACGAGCTCCTCGAGGCCCGCCGGGACGTCGGGGGCGTGCCTCGAGAGCATCTCGTGCGGGTTCGACCGAATCCCTACCGAGACGAGCATCGGGTTCGCGGCGTCGAACGGGTGCACCCCGGCGACGAGCTCGTAGAGGATGACCCCGAGCGACCAGACGTCGGTCCGCGCGTCGACCGCGGCTGGCTCGAAGATCTGCTCGGGCGACATGTAGCGAGGCGAGCCGAGCACGTCGCCGGTCATGGTCGAGATCCCGTCGGCGCGCCCGAGGGCCTTGGCGAGCCCGAAGTCGAGGACCTTCACGTAGTCGGGCCGAGGCGCGCGCTTGACCACGAAGAGGTTGCCGGGCTTGAGGTCGCGGTGGACGATGCCGAGATCGTGGGCCTCGGCGATCGCGTCGCACGCCTCGAGCACGTAGCGGACGGCGCGGGGGTAGGGGAGCCGCCCCGCCCCGGTGAGCTCGGAGCGCAGGTCGTTGCCCTCGAGGAGCTCCATCACGAGCGCCGGACCGCGGTCGGGGATCGCCTCGACGTCGAGGACGCGGCAGACGTGCGCCGACGAAATCTGCGCGAGGGAGCGCGCCTCGCGCACCAGTCGCGCGACGCCGTCGCTCGTCTGGAGCTGGGATCCGCGGAGCACCTTGATGGCGACCTTGCTGTGGAGGACGAGGTGCATCGCGCGGAACACCTCGCCCATGCCTCCCGCGGCGAGGAGCCCCTCGACGCGGTACTTGCCGAGGACGATCTCGCCCTCACGCAACCGGCCCGGCCTGCTCGACACCGCGCTCACGATGCCAGAGTACCGAGGAGCCCGACCACCGAGGCGAAAACCCGACCCCGCGTCGACAGGGCCGCGCCCACCTCTGACCACGTCTCCCGACGTCGGGCGCGAGGGCGCGACGTCCCGTCAGGGGAGCTCGACGCTCGTGTCGCCGAAGACGTAGCGATCGAGGAAGCGGTCGGTGAGCTTCAGCGCGCGCAGGTTGTTCTCGGTCTTGGTGAAGCCGTGGCCTTCGTTCTCGAGCACGAGGTAGTGCACGGGCACCTTGCGCTCGCGGAGGCTCGCGACGATGCGGTCGGACTGGTCCTTCTTCACCCGCGCGTCTTTGTCGCCCTGGACGACCAGGAGCGGCTTCTTCATCTGCGCGACGAAGTGGATGGGCGAGCGATCGTGCTGGTAGGCGGCGTGGTCGGGGTTCTTGGGGTCGCCGAACTTCTTGTAGATGTACGACGACGCCGCTGCCCAATACGGCGGGAAGCTCTCGACGAGCGTCTTCAGGTCCGACACGCCGAAGAAGTCGACGTTGGCGGCGAACTCGTCGGGGGTGAAGGCCTCGGCGACGAGCGCCATGTAGCCGCCGTAGCTGCCGCCGAAGACGACGACCTTGTCGGCGCCCACGCCCGCGTTGTCGACGAGCCAGCGCTTGCACGCCACCACGTCCTTGAGGGGCCCTCCGCCGAGGTCGAGGTTGTCGAGGCGCGTGTACGTCTTGCCGTAGCCCGTCGAGCCGCGGACGTTGGGCACGAGCACGGCGTAGCCCTTCGACACGGCGTACTGCCGGAACGCCGAGAACGTCCGCCGCGACTGCGCGGTGGGGCCGCCGTGGACGTCGATGATCGCGGGCACCGGGCCCCGCGCCCCGACGGGGCGATAGAGGAAGGCCGGCACCTTCTTGCCGTCGAAGCTCGGGATCTGGACCGCCTCGCCCGCGACCATCGCTCGCCCGCGCAGCGACTCCGGCAGCGGATCGACCAGCGGGGTCACCGCGTTCGTCTTGAGGTCGACGACGTACGAGCTCGCCGGCGACGTGTCGCTGACGAGCGAGACGCCGAGGTACCGGTCGCTCTTGGAGAACGCCACGGCGTGCCACGCGCCCGCCTTGGTCGGCACCGGTGGGAGCGCGATCGGTTTGTTCTTCTCGGTGACCGTCACCTTCGGCGTGCCGTTCTCGTTCACCTCGGTGGCGAGGTACTTCCCGGTCTCGGAGAGCATGGCGCCGTCCACGTCCCACGCCTCGCCCAGCACCCGCGCCCGCTTCCCGCTCGGGAGCGCGGCGGCGTAGAGCGCGGTGAACTCGCCCTCCTCGTCGGACGTCATGTAGAGCGACTTGCCGTCGTGCGAGAACATGGCCGGCTGGAACAGCACGTCGCCTTGGTGCTCGGTCACGAGCGTGGGCTTCTTCTGCCCGCGATCGATCACGTACACGTCGGTGTTGGCGTCGGAGTGGGTGTCGACGAGGGCGAAGCGCTTGTGGTCGACGCTCGCGGCCGCGAACGCGACGCTGCCGCCCGCCTGCCACACGACGGTGCTCTTCTTCGTCTTGAGGTCGTATTCGACCGCGTCCATCGCCTTCTCGTCGCGCGCGTTCGACAGGTAGAGGAACGTCGCCCCGTCGCGCGCCCACCCCACGAACTGCGAGCGCCGGCCGGCGGGGAGCTCGGGGACGAGCTCGCGCGCCGGGGCGCCCTTGCTGTCGGTCGCGTAGAGGCGAGGGAGCTCGTCGCCGCCGCGGTCGGCCTCGAAGACGAGGAGGTCCTCTCTGGGGGAGAATGCGAACGAGTGCACGAAGCCCTCGACGTGGGTGACCTGCACCGGCGCGCCGCCGGCGAGCGGCTTCACCCACACGTCGATGCGCCCGGTCTCGTCGGTCGCGTACGCGACCTTCGTCTCGTCGGACGAGAACGAGAGGAGCGGCAGCCCGCTCCGCGAAAACGGCGGGACGCGCCGGATCTTGAAGTACTCCTCGAGCGCGACCGGGGCGACCGGCGCGCGCGGCGCCGCGACTGCGGCCGGCGGAGCCGAGGACACGGCCGGCGGCGGCGTCGTCGCCGCCGACACGGGGGGCGGCACCTTCGGCGGAGGGGCGTCGTCGCCGCAGGCGGCGGCGACCACGGAGAACATGCCCAGGAGATGGACGGCGCGGGCTCGCATGCGCCCTCACTACCGCCGGCCTCGCGGGGGCACAAGGCACCCGAAACGCACACCTCCCACCACGTCCCCCGACGTGCGCGCGGGGCGATCGAGGCGAATGAAGAGTCGCCGCGGTGCGCGTCGAGTGCTCTCATCGAGAGGAGAGGGAGGCACCCCATGGCCTTGCGCACCCAGCTCCTGGTCTCGTCCGCGGTCGCGTTCGTGGTCGCCGCCGTCGCGTCGGCGTGCGGCTCGAGCGACGGGCCGCTCGGCTTCGGCGAGCTCGACGGCGGCGGGGGCTCGTCCGACGGCGGCGACAACGCCGACGTCACCGGCTT
>JAEUKG010000308.1 GCA_016794325.1 Myxococcales bacterium
CTCACCGAAGGGACGAGGGCGATCCCCTCCCCGTCGACCCCGAGGATCTCGCCGTAGAGACGGCGGAGCTCCTCGGACCCGGTGAAGAAGCGCTCGGGCGCGAGCTCCCACGGCCGCGCCTTGGCTGCGAGCCCTGCCGCCCCCGCCGCCACCACCTCGCGCGCGAGCGGCGACATGTAGGCGCAGTTGAAGTACGCTATCTCACGGGGGATATCCCACAGGTGGCGCTGGCTCGGGAGGACGGGCACGCCATCCGCTTAGCAGAGGCCGGCGCGCGCGGCACTCACCAGTCGAGGCCGCGGATCCCGCTCGCCGCGAAGATCCGGAGCTCGGGGCCTCCCGCCGCGGGGACCACGTAGATGCCGTCGTCGCGCAGGTACGCGACGAACGCCCCGCTCGGCGACCACCGCGGCTGCCAGGCGCCGGACGCCGCGAGCACCTTCCGCGCGGCGCCTGCGCCCGGCTCCGCCTCGGCGACGACGACCGCGCCGCGGCACTCGTAGGCGTCGGACGAGCGGCAGCCCCCCGCGCCCCACGACGGCTCGACCCACGCCCAGCGCGAACCGTCGTGCGAGGCCGCGATGGCGCGGCGAGCGTACGAGTCGGCGACGTACTGGAAGCCGCTCCCGTCCTCGTTCATCGAGACCCAGTCCTCGCCGCCCGCGCAGTCGAGGCACCAGTCGCCGCGCATGAAGGTGATCCGACCGGTCGCGGACCACACCGGCTGGAGGTGGGTCTGCGACGGCTGGAACGCCGTCACCGGCGGCCATTTCAGCGGCGCGAGCTCGACGTCTCCGGTCCCGTCGACGCCGACCACGTGGAGGACGGCGAGCCCCGACTCGTCGTCGCCGTCGGGGCCCACGAGCCACGGCTCGCGGCGGTGCTGATAGAGCAAGCGGAGGCCGTCCGGGGACCACGCCGCCGCGGAGCGGTAGACGGCCGGCGTCGTCGCGACCACGGTCGGAGAGGTGCCGGCCGCGTCGGAGACGACCACGTCGACGCCGCGAACGTAGGCGACGCGCGCGCGGTCGGGAGACCAACGCGGATGGAGCTCGTCCTGGCCCGCGGTGTCGGTGAGCTGCACGAGGTCGGTGCCATCGGGCGCCACCGAGTAGAGCTCGAGCGACGACGCCCCGCCGAGCTTCGCGGCGAAGACGAGGCGCCCGGTCTCCCGAGGGGAGGCGTCCGCGCTCGCGTCGGCCGCGGCGTCGGCCGCGCGCGGTCCCGCGTCGTGCACGACGGTGGCGTCGGCCGAAGAGGTCGCGTCGGGTCTTCGGGACGCGTCGGAGCCCCCGCTCCCCGGCTGCGACGTGACGGAGCCATCGAGCGGGTCGTGGCCGGCGTCCCGCGCGTCACCCCCGACCGTGTCGGGGTCCACGCACGCGATCGCGAGGCGGACGAGCCCCGCGGCCGCGGCCCAGGGCAGGGCCCTCGAAGCGCGGTTCATGCGTGGATCTACGGCCGCGTGGCGAGGCCGTTCAGCGGGTATCCTCGGGCGATGAGCGTCCTCGCGGTGGTGTCCAAGGCGGTGTTCGAGAAGGAGGCCCGGTCGGGTCGGGCGGTCCTCGGGATCGGGGCGACGTGGGCGACCGCGCGCTACGCGAGCGAGAACCCCGCGCTCGCCTCTCTCCACAGCGGCGGCGATCTCTGGCTCGTCACCGTCCGGCCCGGCGACGTGCTCTGGCTCGTCGGGGTCCTCCGGTCGCCGAAGGCGAAGTCCGGTGGATGGAGCGCGACGCCGAACGAGGCACCTATCCGTGACATCACAGCGCTGATCCCGAAGCTCCGGTTCGCGAGCGGCAAGGGTGTCACCGCCGCCCCCGGCAAGCTCGGGATGTCGCTGCAGACGCCGCGGGTCCTCGCCGACGGCGACGTCGCGCTCCTCGAGGCCGCCGTCAAGGGCGCCCGAGGCAAGGGCGGCGCGCCGCCGGCCACCGCCGCCGAGGCCTACGCGGGAGCCGTCGCCGCGACGCCGGCGATGAAGAAGGCCCGCGCGCACGCGAAGGAGGCGGCCGCCGCCGAGGGCCAGCCCGGCCTCCGCCTCGCCGCGCGGCGCGCGCCGTACGAGGCGCTCACCCGCGAGGACAAGAAGCTCCTCGCCGAGATCGCCGACGAGATCGCCGACGAGGAGGCGAGGCCCGGTGTCGAGGTCCTCGACGTCGTCGACGCGGCGACCGGCGACCGACGCTACCTCTTCGCCCTCTGGCCCTACGGCTCCGGCGCGGTCGTCGACGTCGCGACCAAGGCGATCGTCGCCGACGTGTGCCAGCACTACCTCGAGCTCCAGTCGAAGGACCGCACGCTCCCCGAGCGCCTCGCCGCCGCCTGGCACCGCGATCGCGACGCGCTCGGGGTGCGCGAGATGGTCTCGTTCGAGCAGGGCGCCGGCAATCCCAAGAAGGATACATTTGCCACCTCCGCGCCCGCCCGCGAGGAGGCGCCCGCGTTCGCGGGCGCGCTCGCGCTCCCGGCGCAGATCGACGGGCAGAGCTTCCCCGCCGGTCGTCTGGTGAGCGACGCGGTGCACGAGGTGAGGCCGGTCGAGGGCGTGCTCGAGGCGCTCCTCCAGGTCGGCGCCGGGAAGCGGATCGTCCTCTTCGCGGAGCTCGCGCGCCTGCCTCCGCGCGGTGATCTCACCGGCGCGCAGGCCAAGCCTCCCAAGGGCGCGCAGGCCGGATCTCCCACCTGCTACGGCGCGCACGCCGAGCGCTGGGTGCGGTTCCTCGGCGAGCTCGGGGCGCGCATGGGCGGCCACGCGATCGCGACGTCCCGCATGATCCTCGACGAGCGCGCCGACTGGGCCGCGACCTGGGGACCGAAGCTGACCGCGAACCCGAGCCTCGGCGCGCCGTTCTGGCTCGAGCAGTGCGTCGCGCTCGCGGTCCTCGCGCGGAGCGCGAAGCGCGCCGGGGGCGCCCTCGATCCCGTGCACGACGCGCGCCTGCGGGTCCTCGCCGACTGCTTCGACGCGAGCTACGCGCTGCCTCCCATCCTCGAGGAGCTGCCGCCCGAGCGCGCCGGGGCGATCGCGTGCGGCCAGATCGAGCTCGTCGCGAAATTCCCCTCCGCGGCCGGCGCCGCCGCGGCGATCGCGCGCTTCGAGCAGTGGGGCGGCGGCCCGTACTACGAGAAGAAGCTGCGCGCCGCCCTCACCGCGACCGGGCCCGCCGCCGGCCCCGCGCTCGAGGCCGCCATCGCCAAGGGCGGCCCCCAGGCCGCAGCGCTGAAGAAGCTCCTGCCCAAGGGCAAGGCGAAGTCACGCTAGACTGCGCGCCCATGAGCGCTCCCTTCGAGCTCGGTCTCGACACCTTCGGCGAACGCACCCAGGGCCCGGGCGGCGAGCTCGTCTCCCACGCCCAGGCGCTGCGCGACGTCGTCGAGCAGGCGGTCCTCGCGGACCGGGTCGGCCTCGACTTCATCGGGCTCGGCGAGCACCACCGCGACGACTTCGCGATCGCCGCGCCCGAGGTGCTCCTCGCCGCGATCGCGGCCCGGACCACGCGCATCAAGCTCGGCACCGCCGTCACGATCCTCAGCACCGACGACCCCATCCGCGTCTTCCAGCGCTTCTCGACCCTCGCCGCGATCTCCAGCGGGCGCGCGGAGGCCATCCTCGGCCGCGGTTCGTTCACCGAGTCCTTCCCCCTCTTCGGCCTCGACCTCGGCGACTACGAGCTGCT
>JAEUKG010000330.1 GCA_016794325.1 Myxococcales bacterium
TGGCTGCCTATTTTTCGAGGCGGACTCCCCCTCCCAGGCCCCGCCGATCCCCCGCCACCAAGATTAGGCAGCTTGCTGCCTATTTTCGGGGCGGACTCCCCCTCCCCAGCCCCGCCGATCCCCGTCCTCCGAAATTGGGCAGCAAGCTGCCTAATTTCGCGACCGGCCTACCCCGCCGGTCCCCCGGGGGCCCGCTCAGGCCTCGGCGGCCTCGGCCTCCGCGGCCTCGCTGTCCGCGGCCGGGCCCTTGCCGCGGTAGCCGGCGTGATCGTGGTGCTCGTCCTTCTCGACGCGGCCGTCGCGGAGGGTGACCACGCGCGGCATCGTCGCCGCGAGCTGCATGTTGTGGGTGACGACCACGATCGTCGTCCCCCGCTCCTTGTTGATGCGGAAGAACTGGTCGTGGATCTGCGAGCTCGTGTTGCTGTCGAGGTTGCCGGTGGGCTCGTCGGCGAGGATCAGCTTCGGCTCGAGGACGAGCGCGCGGGCGATCGCCACGCGCTGCTGCTCGCCGCCCGACAGCTCGCCCGGCCGGTGGCTCACGCGGTGGCTGAGGCCGACCTCCGCGAGCTGGGCCTTGGCGCGGTCCTCCATCTCGCGGCGCGAGCGCCCCTGGATGAGGCCCGGCATCATCACGTTCTCGATCGCGTTGAACTCGGGCAGGAGGTGGTGGAACTGGAAGACGAAGCCGATCGCCCGGTTGCGGAGATCGGCCAGGCGCGCCGAGCTGAGCTGGGTGAGCTCCTCGCCCGCGACCTTGAGCGATCCGCCGGTCACGATGTCGAGCGTGCCGACGCAGTGGAGGAAGGTCGACTTGCCGGCGCCCGACTGACCCACCACGCCAACCATCTCCCCCTCGTAGATGGTGAGGTCGATGCCGCGGAGCACCTCCAGGGTGCGGCCCATGTGCTCGAACGACTTCTTGACGTCTTTGGCGACGACGAGGGGGGCAGCCACGGTGTCGGACCTCTTAGCAGCTTGGGACGAGCCGCCCAAGAGCGACGGCGATGACGGTTCGGGAAATCACTCGTAGCGCAGCCCCTCGACGGGCCGAAGCTTCGAAGCGGCGTGCGCGGGGTAGACGGTGGCGAGGGCGCAGATGACGAGCGCGCTCCCGGCGACCGCGGCGAAGTCCCACCCGTTGACGGCGATGGGGAGCCGATCGATGTAATATACATCGGGATCGAGGCGCAGCCCGAACCAGGCGAGGCCCGCGCACACCGCGAGCCCGGCGACGACGCCGAAGATGGTGCCGATGCCGCCGATGACGATGCCCTCGAGCATGAAGGTCACGCGGATGGCGCCGTCGGAGGCGCCGATGGCCTTCAAGATGGCGATCTCCTTGCCCTTCTCGGTGACCATGAGGAGCAGCGTGCAGATGATGCAGAAGCTCGCGACCATGATCGCGATCGAGAGGATGATGAAGGTCGCGACGCGCTCGAGCTTGAGGGCGCTGAAGAGGTTGCGGTTCATCTCGCGCCAGTCGCGCACCCGGAGGTCCTCGCGGCCGACCGCGGCGCGGACGGCGGGGGTGAAGAGCTCGGCGCGCTCGGCGTCGTCGACCTTCACGTCGATGCGGGTGATCTTGCCCGACAGCGAGAAGTAGTCCTGCGCCTCGTTGATGAGGACGTACGCGTGGGTCGCGTCGTACTCGTACATGCCGCTGAAGAAGATGGCGGCGACACGGAAGCGCTTGGTGCGCGGCATGACGCCCATCGGCCCGAGGTCGCCGAGGGGGGACACGAGCGTCACCTCGTCGCCCACGTACACCCGCAGCGTCTTGGCGAGCTCGCGGCCGACGATGATGCCGGGCCGCTCGGGCTTGGAGTAGATGGCGGCGCGCACCGACGGATCGAGGTCGTCGCGCAGACCCAGCGGGTCCGGGCCCTTCAGGTACTGCTCGCCGCCGGGGCCGATGCCGATGACCTCGGTGGGCGGGAGCTTGAGCAGCTTGCCGGGCTCCTCGAGGTACTCGAACTTGCCGACGTCGATGTTGTTGCCGAGCTCGATGACGTTGCGGATCGACGACGGCTCGACGCCGCGGACGATGACGCCCGCGAGGTTCGCGGAGCTCGAGATCATCACCTCGCCGTGGACGATGGGCGTCGCCGCGACGACGTGGGGCACGCCGCGCACGTTCTTGAGCGCGGCGTCGTAGTCGGTGAAGCCCTGCTGGCTCGTCATGTCGACGATGATGTGGGCGTTGTTGCCGAGGATCTTGCGCTTCAGGTCCTGGCTGAAGCCGCCCATCACGCTGACCACGCTCGACAGCGCGCACGTGGAGATGGCGACGCCGAGGATCGACAGGATGCTGATCGCGGTGAGGAAGCCCGACTTCTCGCTGCGGACGTGGCGCGCGCCGACGAACGACGAGAAGCCGCCGCGCTCGAGCCAGTTCAAGAACACCGGCAGGAGCGCGCCGAGGAGCACGAGGACGAACACCACGCCGGCGACGATCGCGCCCGCGCGGATGATCATGTCCTTGAGGCTCCACTGCGATCCGCGCATCTCGGGCAGGCTGCGCACCCAGAGGGTGAGGCCGAGGAACGCGGCGAAGCTCAGGCCGAGGAGCACCTTGCTCATCACCGGCCACACCTTCCGCAGGACGCGGAAGGCGGCGCCGATGCCGCCGATGAACATCGGCCCGTCGATCCACACCAGGGTGGCGAGGCCGACGTAGCTGCCCCCCACCACCATCCAGAACCCCGGCAGCCCGAGGTCGACCGGCTGCGCGAGGGCCTTGTAGAGGATGGTGAACGCCCAGGCGGCGGTGATGACCGCGGCGAGGATCTTGGTCACCGTCCACAGGAGGGGGACGGCCCGCCCGTACCACGCGCGGAACGCGGGGGAGAACAGGGCGATCGAGATCAGGAACAGCGAGAGCACGGGTGGGTCACTCCGGCCGGAGCAGCGGGAAGAGGATGACGTCGCGGATCGACGGGGCGTTCGTGAGCATCATGGTGAGGCGGTCGATCCCCATGCCGAAGCCCGCCGCCGGCGGCATGCCGTGCTCGAGCGCCCGCACGTAGTCTTCGTCGTAGTCCATCGTCTCCTCGGCGCCCGCCGCCTTCTTGGCGACCTGATCGCGGAACCGATCGGCCTGGTCCTCGGGGTCGTTGAGCTCGCTGAAGGCGTTGCAGAGCTCGCGCCCGTGGACGAAGAGCTCGAACCGGTCAACCAAGTCGGGCTGGGTGTCATTCCTGCGCGCGAGCGGCGACGTCTCGAACGGGTAGTCCTTCACGAAGACCGGCAGGCTCTTCTGCCCGTCGGCGCTCTTGTAGTCCTCGGTGAGGAAGGGCTCGACGAGGTACTCGTAGAGGCAGAAGAGGCGCTCGCCGTCGTTCTCGCACTTCTGCATGCCCTTGCGGAGGTTGGACCAGTCCACCGCCTTCGCGCGGGGCGAGCTCTTCGCCCACTCCTTGATGTGCTCGCCGAAGTCGACGCGCATCAGGTCGACGAGGCCGCGAGCGACGTTCCAGTCGCCGGGCTTGGCCTGGCCGAGGGCCTCGGCGAAGCGTGCGACCTGCATCTTCTTGGCGGCCGCGGCGACGAGCTCCGCCATCGGGATCCGGGCGAACGGCTCGGCGAGGGTGAAGGGCCGCGCCGCGGCCCAGCGGGCGTGGGCCTCGGGGACCACGCGCGCGAGCTCGGCGTCGACGGCGCGGAGGAGGACCTCGGTGAAGTCCATCAGCGTCTCGTACGTGGCGTACGCCTGGTAGAACTCGAGCATCGTGAACTCGGGGTTGTGCCGAGTCGAGAGCCCCTCGTTGCGGTAGCAGCGCGCGACCTCGTACACGCGGTCGAAGCCGCCGACGACGCACCGCTTGAGGTACAGCTCGGGCGCGATCCGCATGAAGAGGTTCATGTCGAGCGCGTTGTGGTGCGTGTGGAACGGCCGCGCGGCCGCGCCGCCGATGAGCGTGTGCATCGACGGGGTCTCGACCTCGAGGAAGCCGGCGTCGTCGAGCACCTTGCGGATGGTGCGCAGGATGAGGGTGCGCGCGCGGAACACCTCGCCGACCTCGGGGTTGGCGATGAGGTCGACGTAGCGCTGGCGGTAGCGCGTCTCGACGTCGGTGAGGCCGTGCCACTTCTCGGGGAGCGGGCGGTAGGCTTTGGTCACGAGGCGGAGCCGCACCGGGTCGACCGAGAGCTCGCCGCGCTTGCTCGCGGTGAGCGTGCCCTCGGCCTCGACGATGTCGCCAACGTCGATGTCCTCGAGGCGTGCGTAGTCGGCGCCGAGGGTGGCCTCGCTGACGAGGAGCTGCATCTCCCCGGTGCGATCGCGGAGGCGGAGGAAGGAGAGCTTGCCAGTCGAGCGGAGGGCGACGACGCGGCCGCGCACGTGCTGCTTTTGGTCGCCGGCGATCGCCTTCACCTTGTCTTCGAGGTACTTTCCGTCGGCGAGCGCCGGGGCCGCGAGCGCGCGGAGCTCGGCGAGGTCGAGGGTGCGGGCGCCGGGCAGCCGCGGCAGGACGTCGTTCGCGAACGGGTTCTCGGAGCGGTCCCGGACCCGCTTGGCCTTCGCCTTGCGCGCGTCGATGATGGCGTCTTCGGCGGAGTGCGCGGGGCGCGGCGGCTCGGGAGGATCCAACACTTTTTCGGCCATGGCGGGCGACCCTTATAGCGCCTTTCGGGGCCGCCCGGGTCACGGAAACGGACCCGCCAAGCCCGCGGGAGCGCAGGGGATTTCGCGCCAACGTGCGGGCGGCGCGATCGCGGGCGCGGCGCCTCCGACCGAGGGCGCGCGGGGAGGGGCGCCGGCGTCCCGCCCGACCGTCGCCGCGCGTGGAGCCGCAAAGCGCGACGCTCGGGGAGGAAGCGGCGACGCGGCCCGTAGCAAATTCCAGTAGGTTTCACGCTCGCCCATGCCCCTCATCGCCGCCCCCACCCGCCCGCTCGCCGCTGCTCGTCCCGTGCTCTTGCCCGCGCTGCTCGGCCTCGCGCTGGCCTCGACCGGCTGCCGCCGACTCCCCGACACCATCCCCTACGAAGCTCACATCCTCGAGGCGAAGCAGGACCCAACCGAGGGCTACCGGATCACCGAGCTCGCGGGCGCGGAGCTGAAGCTCGACGGGAAGGCGGTCGGCACGATCGAGGCTCGGCCGGGTGACAAGGTCGCGGCGTACGCGCGGTGGTCGGGCCCCAAGAGCTCCCTCCGTCCCACCCTCAACGGCAGCTACTCGGTGACGGTCCATGGGCCGTGCGGGCCTGTCGACGTCGCGGCGGACGAGGGGCCGAGCCCGGCGTGGAAGGAGATGAGCGACTCGACGGTGGCCAAGCGCATCGACGAGGACCGCTTCTTCACCATCTTCGTGAAGGTGGCGCTGCCGGCCCGCACCGACGTCTACGTCGACTGGGGGAGCGCCTCGGGCGTGCTCAAGGTCGGCGCGGTCACGATCCCGCCGGGCACGAAGACGTCGAAGCTCGCCCTCGGCGGCTGCAAGGCGGCGCCGGAGGTCACGCTCGACGGTCGACCGCTCGGCACGCTCGACCTGTCGGCCAAGGCGAGCCTCGTGACGCTGGAGCCGGACGTGTGTCACGTCTTCGAGGAGGTCGGGTACGGCGACATGAAGGCGAAGATGCCCAGCAAGTTCCTGCCGGCCAAGGGGGTCGTGGGGTTGCCGGAGCGCCCCGGGTACGTCTTCGAGAGCGCCCCGTCGACGGTGAAGCTCTATCGCGGCAGCACGGGCACGAGGGCGACGGAGCTCGTCCGCGCGAGCTGCCGCTGAGCGCCGCCGTGAGCTGCGAGGCGCGAGCGCAGACGCTGGCGCGACGCGAGGCCCGCGAGCGCTGGCGCAGAGGTCGAGCCTCGGCGAGGCCGTCGCGATGGTGGCCTCGAGTGTTGGTGAGCGCGCTCCTCTTCGTGGCGTGCACGCCCGCCGCCACTCCGTGCCGGAGCGTCGCGGAGTGCGAGCGCCTCGACGGGCGCCGCGTCAGGATCGTCGGCGTCTACCGGGCGTTGCCGCATCCGAAGGGCGCGGTTCGAGGCGAGACGACGCCGGTTCTCGCGCGCGTCGATCTCGACGCCGCGGGCCCCTACCTCGAGCCGTTCTGGTCCGCGCGGGCCGCGCGCGGCGCCGACGAGCTTCGGCGCCTCGACGGCAAGCGAGTGCGGGTCACGGGGGTCTTCCACAAGACGCAGCCGCGCAACCCGGAGGACCCGCCCCACGCCGAAGCGATGGGCGGCCCGTGTCTGTCGTCGGTCGAGGGGCTCGCGCTCGACGAGTAGCTCACCGCGCAGGCTCACCCGTCGTCGGCGCCCGGCGCGCCCGGCGGGGCGCTTCCGCTCTCGCCGCCCTCCTCGAAGCGGAGCGGTGGGCGACGGTATCGACGCCGGACCCCGTTGATGAACGCGAGCACGCGAGGCCGCTGGACGAGGCGCCGCTCGAGGCGGCGCTTGCCGGGGATGTCGAGGAGCATCAAGCCGATGAGGATCGTCAGGAGGCCCTGCCCCGGCACTCCGGGCACCGACATCACGACGCCGACGACGATCAAGGCGACGCCGAGGAGGTTCTTGAGCACGCGGCCCGTCGTGCGCAGCGCCGGGTGCCGGCCGCGAAGGAACACTGCCGGCGCATCTCCCACGAAATAGTCCTCCGGCATTCGCACGAGGATCCATCCCGTCACGAGCACGCTGAGGAGCGCCGCGATCACGAAGAGCGCGAGCCCCACCAGGAGGTCCTGCGGCGAGGACCAAGAGCGGTGCCACTCGGGGCTCGCGGCGCTCATGAGCGGGGCCGCGCCCGCGCGGCGCGCGGCTCCGTTCGGCGCGCTCCACCGCGAAGCCCGCGCGCGCTCGCGCCAGACCCGCGCGCGGTCCCCGGTCCCTCGCGTGGGCCGCGCCACACGATCACAGCGGCCGCTCGTACCACGCGTCGCAGCCGTGATGGCCGGTGGCACCGCAGGGTGCCTTTCGACGCGCGAAGCCGCGCTTCTCGTAGAGCCGTCGGGCCTGGGTCATGTTCTCGAGCGTCTCCAGGTACATGGTGCGATAGCCCGCGCCCCGCGCCTCGTCGATCAGCCGGTCGAGGAGCAGGGCGCCGAGGCCGAGGCCGCGCACCTCGGGGTAGAAATACATCTTGCGGAGCTCGCACGTGCGCTCGTCGCCCCCGACGAGCGGAGCGAAGCCGCCCGCTCCGACGATCCGCCCCTCCTTCTCGATGACGTAGTAGGCGGCGCGATCGCCTGCGTAGGCCGCCGCCATCGCGTCGACCTCCGGGTCCATGATCGCGAAGCCGGGACCCTGAGCACCGAACTCCGGCATGACCTCGCGGATGAGGGCCGCGACCGCGGTGTCGTCCTTCTTCCGGATGCGGCGGACCGTGAAGGCGCGCCGGACGCGCGCCCCTCGGAGCGCCCTCGCATACAGCGCGAGCCCGCGCTCCACCTCCCTCCGCTCGGTTTCGTCGAGGAGCGCGAGCGCGCC
Organism: Myxococcales bacterium; assembly: GCA_016794325.1. GTDB lineage: Bacteria > Myxococcota_A > Polyangia > Polyangiales > Polyangiaceae > SXNL01. Next base: position 7,430 of record JAEUKG010000330.1, read on the forward strand.
CTCCACGCGCTCACCCGCGGAGGCGTGGAGCTCGGCGAGGCGCCGCTTGCCAGCGGCCGTCAGCGCGAGCGGGCGACGCCGACCGTCGGCGCCGCGGACGACCCGCGCGGGAGCGACGAGGCCGAGCTTCTCGAGCCCCGCGACGGTGCGGCTCACCGTGCTCTTGTCGAGGCGGAGCAGCTCGGCGATCTCGCCAGGGGTCAACGTACCTCTCCGACCGAGCTCGATGAGCGCGTGGCACTGCGCGTGGGTGACGCCGAGCGCAGCGGCCCCGTCCTGCAAGAACCCGAGCTCGCGCACCATCTCCCGCGACGCCTCGCGGACCGCCTCGACCGGCATTAGTTGATTCGACGCAACCATTTCATGGACCATAGACACACATTGACCGAGCCGCAAGCCGCCCGGCGCGCGCCGCGTGCTACGTTCGCCCGCGGAGGCTTGCGATGAGCCGAGTGGACCAAGAGATCTGGATCAAGGACATCTACACCGCTGACGGCGACCTCGACGAGACCAACGCCTTCGAGTGGGACGACCCGTTCTCGATCGTCTTGGAGCTCGAGCGGTCGGTGGCGCGCGACTCGCCGGCGTACCCGCTCGAGATCATGGTCCAGATCGTCAACCCCCGCACGGACCCGAGCGACGTGGGGCCGTGGAAGGGCGAGGGCGGCAAGCCCCTCTACAGCCTCGACTTCACGCGTGAGGTCGCCCTCGATCCCTCGAGCGGCATTAGCCTCGGTTGGAAGACCAAGCTCAAGTACTGGCTCAAGTTCTCCTCCTACGGAAAGGCCCTGGAGCGCGTGAAGGAGGGAGCGACGCGCGGCGGAGTCTACGGCGTGCAAGCAACGGCCCGCCTCCTCTACTTCCCGTCGTTCGCCGCGACGCGCCCGATGGCCTATGCGTACCACTTCCGCGGTGACCCGACCGTCGGTGGTGGCACGGGGAGGGGCACGGGCGGCGGGTCCGGGAGCGGCTCCGGCGGAGGCGGCTCCGGCGGAGGCGGCGGAGGCGACGGGAGAGGCTCCAGTCGGCCTGGGCGAGGCCCGATCGACATCGTGCGGCCCACGCCGAGCCCGGAGCCAAAGGCGAAGAGGAAGCGGCGCTGAGGTCCACGTCGCGCGCGGCCAGCCATCGCACACACAGGGCGGAAGTGGCCCGGGCCACCCCGAAACTGGCCGGGCCACCCCCCCTCCACGACCGACCGGGACACCCCCTTCCCCAAATTGGGAAGCTCGCTGCCCTTTTTCGGGGGCGGGGGATCGGGGGCGGGTGGCACGGGTGGTGCTGAGGCCTCGTCTCATGAACGCCCTCAGCTTCGCAGCCAAGCGCGCACACCTGGACCTGATGCTCTTGAACCGCGGCGCATTGAACCCGCTCCGCATCACGCCCGCGCGCCTCGACATGTTGCAGGCGATTCGCGCGCGGTTCGACGGCTGCCAAACGCAGGGCCAGCTCGCGGCGCTCCTCGGGGTCACGCGACAAACGGTCGGCCGAATGTCGCGCTCCTTGGAAGCGCTCGGCCTCGTCGTGTGCGAGCGAACCGAGCCGGATCGGCGGCGCGTCTACATCTCGCTGACGCGCGCGGGCCACACGCTCCTCAATCGCGTCCACCGCATCTATCTCCGCTCGGGCCTCGCCGGGCTCGCGGCGGCCTTCGCGCTCCGCGACTCCTCGAGGCAACCGGAGAAGACCTCGCGCTTCGTCGAGATGGCTCGGAGCATCCGGGCGGGGCTGTCCAAGTGGGCGCCGTTCACGCCCGAGTCGATCGCAGCCGAGCGTTGGGACGACGGCGCCGCGCTCGTCGGAGACGACCGGCGGATCTTCACCGTGGTTACGCAGTGGCTCTTCGCGCGGTTCTCCGGGCTCCCGGTCGACTACGTCTTCGCGAACAGCCCCCCGTTCTCCACCTAGGGTGTGTCCCTGAACGGGTTCGGTCTTCCCGTGCCCGTGCCCGATCGGGTCCGAACGGAAGTTGCTGGGCCGCCCGCACGCGCCGTCACGGGCCGTTCGCCGCACGCCGCGCGCCGCACGCGCGCCCCCACGTCGCACGCGCGCCACGCGCTGCCAGCGCGGCGACCGCGACC
>JAEUKG010000337.1 GCA_016794325.1 Myxococcales bacterium
GCCCCAGCAGTAGAGGTCGCCTCCTTGGAGGAGCGCGCACGCGTGGTCGCTCCACGCGAAGACGCGCGTGGCCGCCTTCGGCAGGCCCCTGATCTCGGTCGGCGTCGGGTGCGGCGCGCTGTCGACGGCCCCGGTCACGACGCCGTCGCCGTTGCGGCCCCAGCAGAGGACGCGGCCGTCGTCGGTCACCGCGCAGGCGTGCTCGTTCGCGGCCGAGAGGTCCTTCACGCCGCTCAGGCCGGCCACCCGGCGCGGCACGAGCACGTTGGCGGCGCCCGCGACGCCCGCCTGCCCGAGCCCGTTGTCGCCCCAGCAGCGCACGACGGAGTCGTCACCCACCGCGCAGCCGAAGCTCCCGCCGAGGGCGACGCGGGTGATGCAGGTCCCGTTGCACGCGGCGGCGGCGTCGTCGCCGCCACCACCACCATCGACCGGGATACCCAACGAGCCGTCGCGGCCGCCGTCGCGCCGGCCACCGCCGGTGAAGTCGGGAGGCGCGTCGTCGCCTCCGGAGCCGCCGCACGCGAGCGCGAGCGCGCCGATCCCGACCGCCGTTCCGAAGGTGACGGCGGCTCCCCGAAGAAGCCAAGATCGCGAAGCCATCTCTCCGCCAAGTGTTCGCCACCCGTCGCCGGGAGTCAAAAACGTGCTCGACGCGGGGTACGAGAGGGACTTACATCCCTCAACGAACCTCGACGGAGCGGGGAGCGGTGCGGGCGACGACGGTGGGATCGTACATGCACGCCGCGGTGGTCTCGGGCGCGGAGAAGCGACCCGCGGCCGTCGCGCGAGCGCGGTACGACACCCGGTGGACGCCCGCGGGCAGGTCGTCGAAGAAGAAGACGACCTTGTCGTCACGGACCTCGTATCGGGTGAAGGGGCCCCGGGCGCTGGCCGCTCCCTCGTGCGACAGGAGCGCGAGGTCGTCGCGCAGCGGCTCGACGCCCGCGAAGAGCGGGTCCTCCACGATCACCTGGGTGCGATCCGTCGGCGTCGCGACGATGATCTCGGTCTCCACGTATTGCCCGATCGCGATCGGAGCGGCGGGGCCGAGCGGCCGCATGACCACGCCCGCGCCCGTGGTCTGGACGTATACAACGCGCTCGAGTAGGAGGCCGCGCTCAACGCTCCGCCGAGGGCCCGCGAGCGCGTAGCGCACGACGCCGTCGTACGCGACCGGCGCGCCGCTCGACTCGATCACGAGCTCCCCGCGACCGCCGCGCAGGCGCGCCATCGGCACCTCCACCGAGCGCTCGATCGCCCCGGGGCCGAGCGTGACGTCGGTGAGGCGAGCGCCGTCGAGCTTCACCTCGACGCGCGCCGGCGCCGGGGGCCGCGCGCCGGCGACCGCCGCGAGCGCGCGCAGGGCCCACCCCGCGTCGTGGGTCGAGCGGTAGCGGCCGCGGACCCGTGAGGTGAGGAGCCCGCGAGCGAGGGGCGCGACGAGGGCGTGATCGGGATCGGCGGCGACGAGCGCGAGGAGCAGCGCCGACGACGCCACGACCCGGCTGTCCTCGAGGCCGCGCGCCCCCGGAGCGGGCTCCACCCGGGCCACGTCCCCTCGGCTCTCCACCGTCGAGGCGAGCGCTCGCGCGATCCCTCGCGCCTCCTCGGGCGACGCCTTGGCGAGCGCGACGAGCGCGAGGGCGCGGGCGTGGAGCGGGAGGGTCGCGTCGCGGGCGACCGCCGCCGCGTCCCCCCCGTGCCCGGCGTGGAGGCCTCGCTCGAGCGGGGTGAGCTTGCCGGCGGCGGCCGCCGCCGCCAGGAAGGCGCGCGCGCGCTCGAGGACCTCCTCGGGTACCGTGTATCCTGCACGCTTCGCGGCGACCAGCGCGTCGAGCGCGATCAGGGTGAGCCACGGGGTGCTCGAGCGCGACTCGGGCCAGAAGCCGAAGCCGCCGTCGTCGCGCTGGTGGGTCGACAGCCGCGAGACCGCGCGGGCGGCCTCGCGGTCGGCGTCGGCCGGCATCGCCACGCCGAGCGCCGGGGCGAGCGCCCGGAGCGAGACCAGCGGCAGGAGGCGCGACGAGGTCTGCTCGGTGCAGCCGTAGGGGTACTCGACGAGCTCCTCGAAGCCCTGCGCGAGGCCCGCGACGGGGGAGGTCGAGAGCCGCAGGGTGAGGCCTCCGGCGCCGCCGGTCGCGGCCGACAGATCGACGAGGCGCTCGACGGCGCGCGGGCGCGCCGCGCCGCCGAAGACGACGGCGTCGAGGGGCGGCGGGTCGTCGCGCACCATCAGCGGGAGCTCGAGGGAGTCGGCGGCGCGGCCGCGGAAGAGGAGCTTCAACCCGCCGAGGCCCGGAGCCCGGGCGGTGACGCCGAAGCGAGCCACGTCCGCGTCCTCGCCCGTGACGATGGGAGAGACCCCGCGCCCCGTCAGGGACCCCGACGTCTCGAGCGTCAGCGAGCCTCGATCCTCGCCCTCGGCGTGGACCGACGCGCCGAGGAGCACCGCGTCGCCCGCGCGCAAGAACCGGGGGACGAGGGGACGGATCACCGCCTCCTGCGTCGCGCGGAGCTTCCCCTCCGCTTGACCGAAGCCGTGGCTGCCGTGCGCCACCACCGCCATCACGCGGAAGGTGGTGGTGTTGTGCGGCATCGTGACCTTCGCGCTCACCCTGCCGCCGGCGTCGGACACGAGGTCCGGGAGGTGGAACGCGAGGGGGAGGATCTTGCGGCGCGAGAGCATCGTCCGCGCGCCCACCGAGGTCGCGCCTTGGCGGATCGACGGCGCGCGGACGGAGTGTCGACCGCCCGAGACCATGTCCCGGAAAAGGCGCGCGCGGGTGTCGGTGGCGTGGGCGTCGACGTCCATGCGCGCGTGGAAGGTGGGCCCGGGCTCGGGGAGCGGCATCGGCATGAGCGAGTCGACGCCCTCGTCGACCGCCCACAGCGTGACCTGCGCGCCCGCGACGGGCGCGCCGGAGCCGGAGGCGACGCGCGCGCCGACCTCGATCTCGGCGCCGGGCGCGGTGACGGGCGGGACGTCGAGGGCGACGGCGAGGTTCGTCGCCTCCGACGCCACGTCGAGGTGGACGTGCGAGGACGTCTCGCCGGGATACCCGTGCTCCTTGCCGGCGAGCACCGCGTACGCCGACAGCCGGACGTTGGGGAAGAGCGCGGGCTCGACATCGAAGTCGAAGAGCTCGGCGGGCGCGCTCTGGCGGCGGAGCGTCGAGGAGCGGACGCCCTCCCGCTCCGCCGTGATCAAGACCTGCGCCCCCACGGGCGCTCGCAAGCAGAGGCGCGCCTTGCCACCGGCGGGGACGGACTCGTGCTCGGCGGTGAGGCTCACCCGACGCTCGGGCTTGGCGGGCGCGACGCACGCGGCGGCGAAGGAGAGCGGCGGCGCCGGCGGCGGGGCGCTCCGGGCGTCGTGCACCGCCGCGCGCGCCTCACGAGCGACGCGCGCGGCGTCCTCGGCGGGTGAGACCGTGGGGCGCTGGACGTTGACCCTGCGGCCGGCCCACACCGGGCGCCCCGAGCCGTCCGCGGCGATCGCCCGGACGACGTAGGTCCCGGCGGCGGCGGGCCGAAAGGTGCATTTTGCATCTGTCGCGCCGGTGACGACGTCGCACGACCCGACCACGCGCGACTCGGCGGCGTCGGTGAGCTCGACCCTGACCGGGACCTGACGCGGCTCGCCCTTGGGGCTCGCCGCGCGCACGTAGGCGTCGAGCGGGCGGCCGTCCCACACCGTGGACGAGGGCTCGGTGCGCACGCCGAGGTAGACGTCGGCGCCGTGGACGAGCACCTCCGCGTCGGCGCCCATCGACAGGTGGGTGTGGGGATCGTCGACCGACACCGTGCACTTCAGGCGCTCGGGGCCGACCTGCCCCGGGTTATCGAGGGGCACCTCGGCGCTGGCGGTGCCGCCTTCGCCGAGGCGTCCGGTGCCGCTCGCGGAGGTGCCGGCGGCGGCGGTGCCCTTGGCCGCGAGCCACGTGTCGTAGCCCTCGAGGCCCTTCGGGGTGAAGGTGGTGCCGACCCTCGTGCAGTCCCAGGAGAAGGGGGCGTTCTTGACGGGACCCCCGAAGAGGTAGCGGCCCCGCACCCGCAGCGCCGCCCTCCCGCCCACCGTCGCCTCGTCGTGCTCGAACGAGGTCTCGACCTTGGTGTCGACGGGGCGAAACTCGGTCACATATACCGAAGTGGATAGCCCGACGCCTCGCGCCCGGCCCCGCCCGGCCGGCGCGCGCGCCTGAGCCCCCGGCAAGCTCGCCTCGACGGTCGCGTGACCCTGCGCCATCTCCGAGGAGGTGGGCACCGCGAGCGAGAACGAGCCGAACGCGTCGGTGCGGGTCGAGCCGCTGAAGAAGGGCTTGCCGGCGGCGTCGGCCCCGCGGACCTCGACGAGCTCGGCGACCGCGGGGACGTAGCCGCGCGAGGTGGGGACCCTCACGTATCCCTTCAGGATCACGGACTCGCCCGGCCGGTAGAGCCGCCGATCGGGGAAGACGTACCCGCGCAGACGCTGCTCACGGCCCGTCGCCGGCGTCCTCGCGTACACGAAGTCGCCGCCCGCGGCGACGAGCGCCGCGTGGGGCTTGCCGTCGTCGGGGATCGCGAGCTCCGCGAGGCCGCGAGCGTCGGTGCGGAGGTCGCCGCCCCGACCCGCGAGCCAGACGCGCGCGCCTTCGACCGGCGCGCCGGTGGAGAGCCGCGTCACCCAGGCCAGGGTGCGCCCGTCGCCGGTGATGGTCGTCACGCCGAGGTCGGTGAACGTCACCACGCCGTGCGCGCGCGCCCCTGCCCCCTCTGCGACCACCGAGTAGAGGCCCGGCGCTCCCGGGGCGCGCGCGAACGAGGTCGCCCCCACCGTCGCCGCGGCGTCCTCGTCGCGCTTCGCGGTCGGGCGAGAGAGCGCGACCGCGACCGGCGGCCCGCTCGGCACCGGGATCGCGGCGGCGTCGGGGCCCTCGCCGAGGATCCGCTCCATCTCCGCCGCCGCCACCGGCGCGGCGGTGAGGTGGATCTCCGGGACGTTGACGGACCAGAGGCGGAGCGGGAGGTCGTGCGACCGATCGACCGGGACCACCGGATCACCGCCCAGGCCCGGGAGCTCGATCGCGGGCGCGAGGGGCGGGATCTTCACGTCGAGCGAGAACGGCGCCGCGAGCACGTCGCCGTCGTCGGCGACGACGCCGGCGCCGATCGTGACGCGGTACGATCGCGACGGCGCGATCTCGAGGACGTCGTTCAACCACACGCGGTCGTCGCTCCCGCTGGGGGGCTGCTTGATCGGTCGCCCTCCGACCCGCAGCCTCGGCCACAGCGACTCCGACCGGATCGGCTTCGAGAACACCACCGCGGCGCTCGACCAGTCGCACGGCGCCGGCGGCTCCGAATGGCACTCGAGCTTGGCGGTGAGCGGGGTGAGCCCCTCGAGCGGCAAGCGCACCAGCGCCGCGGACCCGAGCTTGCCCGACGCGGGCGCGAGACCGGGCGAGCACGTCACCTCCGCCGCCGTGATCCGCGAGGCCACCGAGGTCGGGACATGGAACGTCAGGGTGCTCCCCGCCTCGGTGTCGACCGGCCCGAGCGGAAGCGCCACCTTCGCCCCGGCGAGCTGGCCCTCGAGCCTCAGGTGGCGCGCGGCCTCCGCCGGGGCGACGTCCTGATCGAAGTGGGCGGTGAGGAGGTGCGCCCTTTTGTCTGCATCATACACATATTCGACGGTCTGCAGCGACGGGCCCGCGGTCGCGAAGGCGAAGCTCCGCTCGGGGCCAAGCGAGGCGCCGCCCTCGGCGAGGAGGTCCCTCACCTCGACGCGGAAGCGCGTCGCGAGGGGGAGCGCGCGCGCCTTCGGCGTGAACACGGCGAGGCGCCCGTGCCAGGTCCACGCGCCGGGGACCCGCGTCCCCTCGTCGTCGACGACCTCCGCCGGGGCGCAGCCCCAGGTCGAGCACCCCACCGGCCGGCTGAAGAACAGCGTGACCTGGCGGGCGGCGGCGACCGCACCCTCGGGGGTGTGGTGGACGACCCGGAACGGACCGTCCATGGCGGAGCTTTCCAGCGTCGATGGAAGGCGCGGGCCCGAAGGCGCGATCCCGACGTCGGCGCAGGCGGCGAGCGTGACGGTCGCGAGCGCGGCGAGGCAGACGAAACGTCGCATCGGCGAGGCTGACAGCGCGCTGCGACGAAAGTTCATCGGTGACACGCGCGGCCCCGGCGGGCGCGCGCGCGGCGCGGTGAGATCTCGCTTTCGCCGGGCCGAGCGCTATGCTCGACGGGGATGAACGCGGGGCAGACGGTGAAGACGCCCAGCCGGCTGTTCGCCGGCAAATACGTCATCGAGCGCCAGCTCGGCGAGGGCGGGATGGGTGAGGTGCACCTCGCCGTCCACACCGCGATGGGCAACCGCGTCGCGATCAAGACGCTGCGCAAGGAGACGCTCGCCGACGAGACCGCGGTGGAGCGCTTCAACCGCGAGGCGCGGGCCGCGGTGAGCTTGAAGAGCGAGCACGTCGCGCGGGTGCTCGACGTGGGGATCAGCTCGGACGGCGAGCCGTACATGGTCATGGAGTACCTCGAGGGCGCCGATCTCGCCGCGGTCATGCGCCAGCGGGGCCCGCTGCCGGTGCACGAGGCAATCGACTACGTGCTGCAGGCGTGCGAGGCCATCGCCGAGGCTCACGCGATCGGGATCGTACACCGCGACCTCAAGCCCGCGAACCTCTTCGTCACGCGGCGCTTCGACGGCGCGGCGCTGGTGAAGGTCCTCGACTTCGGGATCTCGAAGCTCGCCGCCGACGCGCAGCAGGGGCAGGCGGGGTCGCTCACCCGCACCGCGACGATCATGGGATCGCCGTCGTACATGTCCCCCGAGCAGCTCCGCTCGTCGCGCGACGTCGACCCGCGCGGCGACATCTGGGCGCTCGGGGTGATCCTCTACGAGCTGCTCTCGGGTCACCTCCCCTTCATCGCCGAGACGTTGACGGAGCTCACCATCAAGGTGGTGAGCGATCTGCCCCCGCCGATCCAGACGCTCCGGCCCGACGTCGCGCCGCACCTCGCGCAGGTGATCGACCGATGCCTGCGCAAGAACCGAGACGAGCGCTTCCCCAACGTGGGCGCGCTCGCCGCCGAGATCGAGCGCTACGTGACCACCGACCAAGACAGCGTCGCGCGCCGCATCGCACGCATGAGCGCCACCCCCGCCGCCGCCGCCTCCGCGCCCCCGCCGCCGCTGTCGTCGCAGCGCATCGGGAGCGGCCACACGAACATCTCGTGGGGGGAGACGAGCCTCGCCACCAACGCCGGGCCTACGCCCGCGCGCCGCGCCGGGGCCCCGGTCGGCGCCATCGTCCTCTTCGCGTTGGCCGGGCTCGCGCTCGTCGGCGCGGGCGGAGTGGCGCTGGTCCTCTACCGCAGCTCCGCCAAGCCCACCGGCCCCACCGCCCCCCCTACGGTGTCCGCGGCGGCGCCGCCGAGCGCGGGGCTCCTCCCCGACGAGCGCACCCAGCTGCCGCCCATCCCGTCGGCGTCGGTGGCGGCGAGCGCCGCCGTGCCGTCGGCGCTCCCGACGACCCGCCAGCTCCCGGCGACGCAAGCGCCCGTCGGCAAGAAGCCGCCGGCGGCGCCGAGCGCGAAGGCGACGGCGCGGCCCGACAACGGGATGCCCGACGAGCGAAAGTGACGGTCGCAGGCGTTCGACGCTACGATACGGCCACGATGAAGCGTTCGCCTTGGTTCTTCGCGCTCGGGCTCGCGTGCCTCGCGCTGCCCTCCGCCGCTCGCGCCGACGCCGCCCAGGCCGCGGCGGCGCAGGCCCTCTTCGAGGAGGCCAAGGGCCTGGCCGCGAAGGAGCAGTTCGCGGCCGCGTGCCCGAAGTTCGCGGAGAGCCAGAAGCTCGACCCTGCCGCCGGCACGCTGCTCCACCTCGGCAACTGCTACGAGAAGGTGGGCAAGACGGCGAGCGCGTGGGCGACCTTCCTCGACGCCGCCGCGGCCGCGAAGCAGCAGAGCCGCCCCGAGTGGGAGAAGCTCGCGCGGAGCCGGGCGTCGGCGCTCGAGCCCAAGCTCTCGCGCCTGACCGTCACCGTGGCCGCGACGACGGCCGGCCTCGAGGTCAAGCGCGACGGGATCGTGGTCGCACCGGCGTCGTTCGGCACTGCGCTCCCCGTCGATCCGGGCGAACACTCCGTCGAGGCCTCCGCGCCGGGGAGCACGCCGTTCTCCACCAAGGTGGTCGTCGGCCCCAACGCCGACAAGAAGGAGGTCGCGGTGCCCGCCCTCGCGGCCGCCCCCAAGGCCGCGGCCGATCCGAACGCGGGGGGGAAGGTGACGCCCCCGCCACCACCACCGCCACCCCGCACCGAAGACGGCGAGTCGGGCTCGGGCACCAAGACCATCGGGCTCGTCGTCGCCGGGGTCGGCGTCGCGGGCCTCGCCGTCGGCGGCGTGACGGGCCTCATGGCGATGAGCGCGAACGACGACGCGAAGAAGCTGTGCCCCAACGACGGCGCCTGCGCGAGCCGGGACGGCGTCGACAAGAACGACAAGGCGAAGACCTTCGCGCTCGTCTCCACCGTCGGCTTCGTCGCCGGCGGGGCGCTGCTCGCGGGCGGCGCCGTGCTCTGGCTCACCGCCGGGCCGTCGAAGAAGGGAAACGTGCAGATTGCACCTATCGTCGGCGCCACCGACGGCGGGCTCCTCGTGCGGGGTGCGTGGTGAGGCGCGCGGCCGCCTTCGGGCTCCTCGTCGCCCTCACCACCGCGTGCGGCGCGATCATCGGCACCCGCGACCTCACCTACGACGAGAAGGCCGGCGACGGCGGGTCGAGCAGCGGCGGCGACGGGTCCTCGTCGTCGTCTTCGAGCGGCGGCTCGTCGTCGGGTGGCATCGACGCGAGCGGTGACGGGGCGGCGTGCGTCGCGGACCTGAAGGTCGACAAGGCGAACTGCGGGCGGTGCGGGCACGACTGCCTGGGCGGCGCGTGCGTGGACGGCGCCTGCCAGCCGATGCTCCTCACCGTCGCCGAGGAGCCCCTCGGGATCACCCTCGTCGGCGACACCGTCTACTTCACCGAGTATTTCGACGACGCGGTGTGGCGGGTGAAGACCGACGGCACCGGCGCCTCGGCCCACACGAACGGCGTCCTCGGCCACGCGTGGGGCATCACCCACGACGCCACCCACCTCTACGTCGCCGCGCGCGGTCCCTCCGACGGCGGCGTCTACAAGTGTCCGCTCGCCGACTGCAAGGGCGCGGACCTCGTCAAGCTCACCGACGAGAGCTCCATCGACATCCAAGAGCGCCAGGGGAAGCTCTACTTCACCGGGTACAACGTCCAGGAGGTCTTCCGCATGGGCGTCGACGGCACGGCGAAGACGTCGATCCTCGCGACGTCCTCCCCATTCCACCTCGCCGTCGACGACACCCACGTCTACCTGACCAACAACACCACGAGCTTGCTGCGGGTCCCCGTCGGTGGCGGCGCGTCGGAGCCGGTGGGGCCGCAAGGCGGTACGCGCGCGGGGGGCGTCTTCGTCGACTCGACGCGCGTGTTCTGGAGCGACCCGTTCGACACGAAGGCGTCGGTGATGCGCTCGAAGAGCAAGGCTGGAGGCGGGCCGACGATCGACTACATGAACACGGGGTATCAGACCGTGGCCATCGTCGCCGACGACAAGTACGTCTACTGGACGGCGGCGGGGAGCGACCCCGGCATCTCGAGCGACGGAGGCGTGCTCGCGGCGCCAGTCGGAGGCGGGCCTGTCCTCACGCTCGCCAAGAGCTTGGTGAACGTCATCGGCCTCGCCCAAGACGCCAAGGCGGTCTACTTCACCGAGGCGAACGCGACGAACCAGAAAGGCGCCGTGTACAAGGTCGCGAAGCCCTGACGGCGGAGGCTCTCGTCGGCGAGCGCAAAAAACCGTAGACTCCGCGCTCCCGTGGCCCTAGGCACGGGAAAAACGCGAGGTCTTTTCATGTCCAAGAACTCCTTCGGCGCCCAAGCGAGCCTCTCCGTCTCCGGCAAGAGCTTCACCCTCTATCGACTCGACGCGGTCACCAAGGCGTTCCCGCGCGCGGCGAAGCTCCCCTACTCGCTCAAGGTCCTCCTCGAGATGCTCCTGCGCACCGAGGACGGTCAGAGCGTCCGCAAGGAGGACATCGAGGCGCTCGCGAATTGGGACGCGAAGGCCGAGCCCTCGAAGGAGATCGCGTTCACCCCCGGCCGCGTGCTCCTCCAGGACTTCACCGGCGTGCCCGCCGTCGTCGACCTCGCCGCCATGCGCGACGCGATGAAGAAGCTCGGCGGCGACCCCAAGAAGATCAACCCGCTCCAGCCGGTCGAGCTCGTCATCGACCACTCGGTGCAGGTCGACACCTTCGGGTCCAAGGACGCGATGGCGAAGAACGCCGAGATCGAGTTCGGCCGCAACCAGGAGCGCTACCGCTTCCTCAAGTGGGGCCAGAGCGGCTTCGAGAACTTCAAGGCGGTGCCGCCCGACACCGGCATCGTGCACCAGGTGAACATCGAGCACCTCGCGCGGGTCGTGATGGTCAACGCCAAGGGCGAGGCCTACCCCGACACCGTCGTCGGCACCGACTCGCACACCACGATGGTCAACGGCCTCGGCGTGCTCGGCTGGGGCGTCGGCGGAATCGAGGCCGAGGCGGCGATGCTGGGCCAGCCCTCGCCCATGCTGATCCCCCACGTCATCGGCGTGCGGCTCAAGGGCAAGCTCCGCGAGGGCTCGACCGCGACCGACCTCGTCCTCACCGTGACCCAGATGCTCCGCAAGAAGGGCGTCGTCGGGAAGTTCGTCGAGTACTTCGGCCCCGGCCTCGCCGACCTCGCGCTCGCCGACCGCGCGACCATCGCCAACATGGCGCCCGAATACGGCGCGACCTGCGGCATCTTCCCGATCGACGCCGAGACGCTCAAGTTCCTCCGGTTCACCGGCCGCTCGGACGAGCAGATCGCCCTCGTCGAGGCCTACGCCAAGGCCCAGGGCATCTTCCACGACGCGTCCACCCCGGATGCAGACTACACGGACGTCCTCGAGCTCGACCTCTCCACCGTGGAGCCGAGCCTCGCCGGCCCCGCCCGCCCGCAGGACCGGGTCAAGCTCGGCGACGTGCGCGGATCGTACAAGGCCGCGTTCGACCAGTACCAGGAGCGCAAGAAGGCGGCGCCGCCGAAGAAGGCGCTCCCCACGGCCGCGACCGACGTCGCCGCCGATCCGGGCGTGAAGAACGGCTCGGTCGTCATCGCCGCGATCACGAGCTGCACCAACACCTCGAACCCGAGCGTGCTCGTCGCCGCCGGCCTCGTCGCCAAGAAGGCGACCGAGCGCGGCCTCACCGCCAAGCCCTGGGTGAAGACCAGCCTCGCCCCCGGCTCGCTCGTCGTCACCGAGTACCTCCGCGCGGCCGGGCTCCTCGAGCCGCTCGAGAAGGCGAACTTCTTCGTCGTCGGCTACGGCTGCACCACCTGCATCGGCAACTCGGGCCCGCTCCCGGCGCCGGTGTCCAAGTCGATCGACGAGGGCGACCTCATGGTCGCCGCGGTGCTCTCGGGCAACCGCAACTTCGAGGGCCGCGTCCACGCCGAGGTCCGCGCGAATTACCTCGCGTCGCCGCCGCTCGTCGTCGCCTACGCGCTCGCCGGCACGGTGGACATCGACCTCGAGAAGGATCCGATCGGCGCCGGCTCGGACGGCAAGCCGGTGATGCTCAAGGACATCTGGCCGACCCAGAAGGAGGTCGAGGAGTCGATCGCCAAGGGCCTCTCGTCCGAGATGTTCCGCAAGGTCTACGCGAACGTCTACGACGGCGACGAGCGCTGGCGCTCGCTCGACGTGCCGAAGGGCGAGCTCTACGCCTGGGACGCGGCGTCCACCTACGTGAAGCACCCGCCGTACTTCGAGGGCATGGGCAAGACGCCCGCCCCGGTGTCCGACATCGTCGGCGCGCGCGTGCTCGCCAAGCTCGGCGACAGCATCACGACCGACCACATCTCGCCGGCCGGCTCGATCAAGAAGGACAGCCCCGCGGGCAAGTACCTGATCGAGCACGGCGTGCAGCCGGCCGACTTCAACTCGCTCGGCGCGCGGCGCGGCAACCACGAGGTCATGGTGCGCGGCACCTTCGCCAACATCCGCCTGCGCAACCAGCTCGCCCCCGGCACCGAGGGCGGCGTGACCCGGCACCTCCCGAGCGGCGACGCGATGAGCATCTTCGACGCCTCGGTGCGCTACGCGAGCGAGAAGGTCGCGCTCGTCGTGCTCGCCGGCAAGGAGTACGGCTCGGGCTCGTCGCGCGACTGGGCGGCCAAGGGCCCCAAGCTCCTCGGCGTCCGCGCGGTCATCGCCGAGAGCTACGAGCGCATCCACCGCTCGAACCTCGTCGGCATGGGCATCCTGCCCCTCCAGTACAAGGCGGGCGAGAACGCCGAGAGCCTCGGCCTCACCGGCGAGGAGACGTTCGACATCGTCGGCCTGTCGGCGATCGACGGGACGCAGACGGAGCAAGGCCCCAAGACGATCACGGTCAAGGCCAAGAGCGCCGACGGCAAGGTGAAGGAGATCACCTGCGTGGTGCGCATCGACACCCCGACCGAGGCCCAGTACTACAAGAACGACGGCGTCCTGCCGTTCGTCCTCCGCCAGCTGCTCGGCTGAGAGAGAAGAAGAGGGAGAGCACCATGAGCCAGCTCGTCATCGAAGACCTCCGCCCCGGCAGCGGCCCCGCGGCCAAGGCGGGCGACAACGTCACCGTCCACTACGTGGGCACGCTCACCGACGGGAAGAAGTTCGACAGCTCCCGCGACCGCGGGCGCGGGTTCGCCTTCCAGCTCGGCGCCGGGCGCGTCATCCAGGGCTGGGACCAGGGCGTCGCGGGCATGCAGGTGGGCCAGCTCCGAAAGCTCACCATCCCGCCGCACCTCGCCTACGGCGACCGCGGCTTCCCGCCGGTCATCCCCCCGAACAGCACGCTGGTGTTCGAGGTCGAGCTCCTCCAGATCGGCTGACAGGCTCGGCGGCGAGCGTTCGCGCTCGTCGTTCGTTGCCGCGGGCGCGGGCGCCATTCACGCGGCGCGCCGCCCGCGGCGAGATTTGGCGCGCCCGCGCCCACGCAAGGCCCGCGCGTCGATTTCCCGCCGTTCTTGCCAACTTTCGGGCGCGCGGCGCTACTATGTCCTCCGTGGGTGAGGAGGACAAGCTCGCGCTCGTCGGCCGTGTGATCGCTGGCAAGTTCCAGATCCTCGAGCACATCGGCGGCGGCGCGATGGGTGAGGTCTACAAGGCCCGCCACAAGACCCTCGACTCGCTCATCGCGCTCAAGGTGATGCGCAAGGACCTGAGCGACGACCCGCTCTTCGCCGCGCGCTTCGAGCGCGAGGCCAAGGCGGCGAGCAAGCTCGAGCACCCGAACTCGATCCGGGTCGTGGACCACGGGCGCGAGCCCGACGGGCTGACCTACATCGCGATGGAGTTCCTGCCGGGGCGCGACTTGCTCCGCGTCATCAGCGACGACTGGCCGCTGACCGAGCAGCGCATCATCGAAATCCTGCTCCAGGTGCTGTCGGCCCTCGGCGTCGCTCACGGCATCGGCATCATCCACCGCGATCTCAAGCCCGAGAACATCATGGTGCTCGAGTCGGTGGACGACGACGGCACGCGGCGCGATCAGGTGAAGGTCTGCGACTTCGGAATCGCCAAGATCTCGGACCCGCGAGGCTTCCAGACCGAGGGCGGGGGGCCGGCGCGCGCGCTCACGACCCACGGCACGCTGGTGGGCACGCCCGAATACATGTCGCCGGAGCAGGCCCGCGGCGACACGCTCGACGCCCGCAGCGACCTCTACTCCGTGGGCGTCATCCTCTACCAGCTCCTCACCGGCAGGGTCCCCTTCATCGCCGAAAACGCCCTCGGCGTCGTCCTCAAGCAGGTCACCGACGAGCCCGAGGCGCCGTCGCTCCAGCGGCCGGGGATGACCATCCGGCTGGAGGAGATCTGCCTCAAGGCTCTGCGCAAGCGGCCGGAGGATCGCTACCAGACCGCCAAGGACATGCGCGCCGACCTGCGCGGCCTCGTATCCGCACAGGGATATGACTCCAGCGGCAGCTACAACGAGTCGAACCCCATCATCGTCGCCCGGCCGCGCGTGCAGTCGAACGCCGACACGCTCCAGGCCTCGCCGACCCCGCGTGACCTGCCGATCGCGAGCCCCGTGTCGGGGCCGGACGTCACGCCGCCGCTCGGGCCGGCGGCGCGCATCGTCCCTCCCCACGGCGGCGAGACGAACACGGGCACGCTGGTGTCGCCCTTCGTGCAGAAGAAGGGCGGCGGCGCCCTGTACGCCGCCCTCGGGCTGGCGCTCGTCCTCGCGCTCGCGCTCGGCGGAGTGCTCATCGTGCCGCGGCTCCGCGGCGCGGGCACGACGCCGCAAGCGAGCGCGGGTCCGGCCGAGGTCGAGCTGAAGCCGCTGCCGGTGATGTCGTTCGCCGACCCGCTCCCGACCTCGCCCACGAGCCCCAACGGCACGGCGTCGGGCAAGATCGTCGCGGCGAGCGCGACCGCGCGCGCGACGGGTGGACCGAGCGGTCGCCCGCTGGCGTCGGCCTCGGCCTCGGCGTCCGCGAGCAGCGCCGTCGCCTCTCCCCCGCCCTCCGCCAGCGCCGCGCCGCCCGCCGCGCCGTTCGACCCGTCGCACGCGAGCATCGTCGTCGGAATGATCAACGCGAGCGGGGTGTCGCAGGTGGCGGTGCGCTCCAAGGTGCGCACGCTGCAGCCCGCCCTCAGCGCGTGCTACCGGACCGCGCTCGCCGCCAAGGGCACGCGGGTGGATGGCAACGCGACGCTCTCCCTCTCGGTCGACGAGAAGGGCCGCATCTCGGCTTGCGTCGCCACCGGGATCGAGCAGCTCCCCCAGGCCGCGCGGTGCTTCCAGTCCACCCTGGTCGGACAGGACCTCGGGGCGGCGGCCGTCGAGGGCCACGGCGGCACCGCCGAGGTGTGGCTCCAGCTCAAGCCCGAGTGATGGCGGGCGATGCCCCCAGAGGGTAGAGTCACGATCATGCGTCGCTTCTTGGCTTGGGCGTTCTTGTCGATGGTGCCGGCGAGCACGCTGGTGGCGATCGCTTGCTCCTCGGATCTCGAGCCGAGCCCCGACTTCCCCACGTCGGACGCGAGCACGCGGCGCGACACGGGGCGGGACGGCACGCTCCTCGGCGAGACCTCGCCAGGCGATCCGGACGTGGCCGCCCCCACCCCGCAGCTCTTCGCCCACACGCCGGACGCGCTCTACCGGTTCGACCCCATCTCCAAGACACTCTCGCGGATCGGGAAGTTCGACTGCCTCACGACGGCGGGTGAGCAGATGTACGACATCGCCATCAACGAGAGCGGGGCGATGTTCGGGACCACGAGCCAGGCGTTCGTCAGCATCAACCCCGTGACCGCCAAGTGCAATCGGATCGCGGCGAGCACGAGCTACCCCGACTCGCTCGGGTTCGTGCCGACGGGGACGGCCGACCCCGTTCGCGAGGCGCTCGTCGGCTACGAGTTCGGCAGCTACGTCCGCATCGACACCGTCACCGGCGCGATCACGAAGATCGGCGACCTGAACGCCGCCGACGCGGGCGCCTTCTTCTATTCCTCGGGCGACGTGGTGGCGATCATCGGCGATCGCGCCTACCTCACTGCCTACACGTTCGCACCCGACGCCGCGCCTGGCGACTACCTGCTCGAGATCAACCCCTCCACCGGGCGCATGATCCGCGTCGTCGGCAGCGTCGGGAAGCGGGAGCTCTGGGGGACGGCCTACTGGGCGGGCGTCACGTACGCGTTCTCCAACGCCGGGGAAGTGCTCCGTTTGGATCCGACGACGGGCGCGCCAACCAAGGTCGCTTCGCTCGACGCGGGCCCGGACGCGCCCGGGTTCTACGGAGCCGGGGTGACGACGTCGGCGCCGACCAAGTAGCCGCGGACCGATCCCGGTAGACGGGCCGAGCCCGCGCGAGCTTCAGATCGAACCGCGACGAGGCGCGTACGACGGGGACATGAAGTCCTGGCAAAGCTGGTTTCGCGTCCCGCGGGTCCGTCGTGGCCTCGCCCTCGGCGCCGTCGTCCTCTCGTGCGGCGGGCTCGTCCTCTACAAGGCCCCCGCGGAGGCGAAGTCCCCGTTCTCCGACGTCGTGTTCAACGGGAAGAACGGCGCGACCTTCGGGGGCCCCGGTCTCCACGGCTCGCTCGCCCTCTCCCACACCAAGGTGATGGCCGGGCAGACGAGCCCCGTCTTCGCCGAGGTCCGGCTCGGCGCCGACAAGTCGACCGACGAGGCGCGCCAGCGCGCGCCGATCGCGATGGCGGTCGTCCTCGACACTTCGGGCTCGATGAGCGGAGAGAAGATCGTCGAAGCCAAGCGCGCCGTGCTCCAGCTCATCCGCGACATGCGCGACGACGACATGATCGCGTTCGTCCGCTACTCCGACAGCCACGAGCTGGTTCAGCCGCTCGCGCGCGTGGGCGACGTCCGGCGCACCCTCGAGGCCCGGGTGGAGCAGATCCGAGCCGACGGCGGCACCCGCATCGCGCCCGCCCTCGCCGTCGGGCGGCGCGCCCTCGACGACGCGAGGCCGGGCTTCGTGAAGCGCATGGTGCTCGTCAGCGACGGCCTCGACGACACGCGCCCGGCCTCCGAGGCGACGGCGCGCGCGAGCTTCGGCAGCGGCGTCACCGTGTCGTCGCTCGGGGTGGGCCTCGACTTCGACGAGTCGTACATGGGCAGCGTGGCGATGAACGGCCACGGCAACTTCGCCTTCGTGAAGGACGGCGCGTCGATCGGCGCGTTCCTCCGCAAGGAGCTGGTCGAGACCTCGTCCACGACCATCGAGCACGCCAAGGTCCGGGTGCGTATCCCGGCAGGGATGACGTTCGTGCGCGCGACCGGCGCCGACGCCCGCGTCGACGGCGACGAGGTCGAGCTGTCGTTCGGCGCTCTGTACGCCGGCGACGAGCGCCGGGCCGTCGAGCCGCGACTGCAGCTCGACGACGCCGGGGAGTCTCGCGCCGTCACCGCCACCGCGACCTGGGACCGGGTGGGCGGCAACGCCGCCCGCGTCGAGACGCGCCCCATCGTGATCGCCGCCACCCGCGACGGGAGCGAGGTCGAGCGAGGCCGCGACGGCGCGGTGCTCGCGAGCGCGACGAGCGTGATCGCCTCGCAGCGCCAGCTCGAGGCGGCCCAGGCGTACACCGACGGCGACGTCAAGAAGGCCGAGGGCCTGATCCTGCAGAACCTCGCCGACCTGAACGCGGCGCGGGCCGCCGCGCCCGCGCCCGCCGCCGCCGCGCTCGACAAACAAGCGCGCGCGTACGAAGAGGACGAGAAGACCTTCCGCGCCGGCCCGAGCGATCAGGGGCGCACGCGCGCCAAGGCCGCGGCCGAGAAGAACATCGGGAACCTGACCCGCAAGGAGGCCTTCTGATGCGTCGGCTCGCGTTCTTGGTGGCCTCGGGCTGCACGTTCGGCGCGATCCCGTTCCTCACGCGCCTCGGCCCCATCCCCGGCGCGTTCGCCGCCGTGCTCCTGGGCGTGGGCCTGGCCGTCGCCGCGTCGGGAGGCGCCTACGCGATCGCGATCGCCCTCGGCGCGCTCGGGGCGCTCGCGATGGGCATCCTCGGCCCGGTGTCGGCCTCGGCCGCGGGCGCGATCTTCCTCGCCGCCGTGTTCGCCGAGCGCACCTTCCGCGTGAAGTCCCGAACCGCGCGCGCGGCCCACGTCCTGCTCGCCCTCGCCGGCGGCGCGATCGCGGGCGGCGTCGTGGGCGCGTTCTCGTCGTCGTCTCCTCTGGTGCTCGGGGTCGCGACCGTCGTCTCGGCGGTGCTCGCCTCGTTGCCGATGCTGGTGGACGCCGACGACGCGGTCGCCCACGCGCTCGATCAGGCCGCCGAGGAGCTCGACGGTCCGGCCGCGGCCGCGCTGCGTGAGGGGGCCGAGCTCCGGCGGACCAGCCGTGAGGTGCCGCTCGACGCCGCCACCGCCGACCGCGTGCGCAAGACGTGGGCGGCGCTCCTCAAGCTCGCCGAGGCGCGCACCCGGCTCGCGCGAAGGCCGCGGCTGCCGGCCGCCGCCGACCCGGCGAGCTCGGTGGTGGCGATGGTGGACGGGCGCATCGGCGACCACGTCAAGGCGCTCGCTCGCGCGTACACCGCGGTCGACACCGCCCACGCGGCCAAGCTCGGGGTCGACGACGTCGCCCTCCGGGTGGCGGAGACGATGGGTGACGACCTCGAGGCGGTGAGCCGCGCGATGGTGGAGGTGCACGGGGCCGCTCCCGACGAGGCCGAAGCAGCAACGGAAGAGCTCCCCGAGGTGCTCAAGCCGGCGAAGGCCTGAGAGCGACTATACTGGCCGGATGACGGCCCGCCTCGGCGCGATCCTCCTCGCCCTCTGCGCCGCAGGTTGCGCGAAGCAAGACCTCATCGACGGCGTGATGAAGAGCGCGCCGCGACCCGGCCGGGGGCCCTCCACCGTGGAGGGCTTCCGCGTTTTGTCGGGCGACACGCACTGCCACGTGTCGCCTCCGGACGCGCCGTGGCACGTGTCGCGCGACCTCGGGGCCGTCCTCGGGCTCGCCCGCGACGAGGGGCTCGACTTCGTCGTGTTGACTCCGCACGTGCGGGCCCGCTTCTTCGCCGACCCCACCCTCCGCGAGGCCTTCCGGGCCGGCCACGGGGAGCTCCAGCGCGAGATCGGCGCGCTCGGCGCGAGCGACGTCCTCTTCGCCCCGGGCTTCGAATACACCGACCACTCCTACGGCCACGTCGGGCTCGCGTTCGGCGACGCGCTCGGCGTCCTCGAGCGGCGCACCGCGGGGGAGCTCGCGGCGAGGCCGGAGGTGTTCTTCGAGGACTACCGAGCGACCGGCGGCCTCGTGACCGTGAACCACCCGGCGGTGCTCCCGATCCCGTCGCCGTTCGCGGAGACCGGCGCGGACCTCTCGTTCCGCGCCTACCACCGGCCGACCGCTCCCTACCCGGCGGAGATCGACTGGCTCGCGAAGAACGCCGACGCGATCGAGACCTTCAACCTCGGCATCACCAACCTCCGCGATCGCTTGGTGCTCGGCGACCTGGAGGCGACCGCGCGCGCGAGCCAGCAGATCCTCGACACCCGCATCCGACGCCAGGGGAGGCGCATCACCGCGGTGGGCGGCAGCGACAGCCACGGCATGCACCTCCGCCCCGTCACCTGGGTGCTCGCGCGGACGAAGGACCTCCCTGGGCTCCGCGAGGCCCTCCGCTGCGGGCGCACCTGCGTGCGCTCACCCGAGGCGTGCGCGGTGCGCGCCCGGGCGTTGTCGGAGTCGCGCTGGCACGTGGTGGGTGGATCGATCGCGGACGACCGCGCGGTGCTCGACCTCCCGGACGAAGACGCCGAGGTGTTCGTCGACGGGGCGTTCGTCCCCGGAACGGGCCGCGTGAGGCTGATCGCCGCTCCGGGCGGCCGGTGCTCCACTATCCGAGTTCGGATAGGAACCAGCTCCTCGGGCACGTTCTACCTGGGCTGCGGCCCGGCGTTCGCCGAGTGCGACTGAGCGGAGTCGCGGGGCAAGCGCCGGACCGCGGCGATCGCATGCACTCTACATGCAATCGACTTTGTAGTGGCGGTGCCCCTTGGCGTCGATCGTGTACGGCGGATCGCAGTTCTTGCTCTTCACCGTCGCCGTCGGCTTCGGCGGAGGGGCACCGACGACGGGCGGCGGCTTCGCGCTGGCCTTCGCCGACGGAGCCGCCGTCGTGGCCGACGGGGCGGCGCTCGGCGCCGGGGGGACCTCCGCGGAGGCGATCGCCGACGAGGGGGTGGCCTCCG
>JAEUKG010000370.1 GCA_016794325.1 Myxococcales bacterium
CGGCCGGATTTCCAGCGCCGTTCGCGGCGCGGGTACGCCCCAATTCACTCTCGAGAGTGAAGGTCAGGCCGCCGGACCCACGACCGGCACGCCGAGCGCGTGCGCCTCCCGGATCACGGTGGGCGCGCCCTCGGCGATCGAGGCGAAGACCAGCCCGCGCGACGCGCGCATCCAGGCGAGCGCCTCGGGGCGCTCGACGGCGCCCACGAACTTCGTGCGCACGCCGGCCCGCGCGGCCGCGCGCTCGAGTCGCGCGCGCTCGGGGCCGTCGCCGACGACGACCACCGGCGCCCCCGGGTGACGCTCGGCGACCCACCGGAGGCCCGCGTCGACGCGCTTGGTCGCGACCAGCCTCCCGACGACGCAGAAGAAAGGTGTATCCTGCATGCTCGTGCGCGCGCGGGCGACCGCCTCCGCCGGCGGCTCGTCGACGCGCACCGCGCACGGCGCGATCCTGAGGACGCGCTCCACCGCGCGCGCCGCGCTCGGCGCGAGTGACGCGAGGAGCCCCTCGGCGAGCGGAGCGGAGACGAAGCGCCACTCCGACGCGCGCCCCGCGATCGCGCGCGCGACGGCGTCGCGGAGGGGCAGGCGGGCGAGGGCCCGCGCGTCGCCCCCGTGCGAGACGACGAAGAGCTCGGCGCCGCGGCCGGCCGCGAGGGCGATCGGCGCCGCGCAGGGCAGGGCCCAGTGGGCGACGACGCGCTCCGGGCGCTCGCGCCGCAGCGCCGCGATCGCGCGCGCGACGAACCCGGCCGCGCCGAGCGCGCGCGACGGCCTCGCGCGGAGGCGGGCCGACGCGCCCGGCCACCCGAACGCTCCGCCGCCGGCCTGCCAGCGCACCTCCACTCCGTCGTCCGATGGCGCGCCCGCGTGCCCGCGTGAGGGGGCTGGCGCGAGGACCGTGACGCGGGCCTCGCGCGCCAGGATCCGGGCCTCCTCGCGGACGAAATGCCCCGCGGGATCGCCCTCCGACGAGGGGTAGCTCGTGGTCACCACCCAGGTTCGCATCGACGGCTCGCCATGCTAGACCACGGGCACGATGACGAGCGAGCCCAACGCCCGAACCGTGCGCATTTCCGGCCGGATCCTGTACATCACCGAGGACCAGGCGCTGCTCGAGAGGCAGCTCGCGGGGGGCGAGAAGCTCCCCTGGGATCCCGAGCGGCCGCTCGTCTCCAACATCTCCACGGACGAGCTCACGCCGGGGTGGGTCTGCTACTACTACGACGAGACGCTCGCCCGGTACTGCCTGGTCGGCCTGCGCGGGGGCAAGATCGGCAAGGACGCGATCAAGAGCGGCGGCTTCGGCGTCATCGTCTCCGGCATCTCCAAGGGCTGCGGCTCGAGCCGCGAGACGGCGCCCTACAGCGAGCTCAAGAGCGGCGTGCAGCTCGTCATCGCCAAGAGCATCGAGAAGATCTACCGCCAGAACGCCCAGAACATCGGCCTGCTCACCAGCACCGACTTCGGCCTCATCGAGCGCATCGAGCGCGGCGAGGCGATCCCGATGGAGGAGTTCACCCGCGGGCTCGACCCCATCAGCGCCGGCATCGTCGAGCACGGCGGGCTCTTCGCCTACAACCGCGCGCGCCTCGCCGGCGCGGTCTCGCCGCCGGCGGTGGCGACGGCCGCGCGACCGATGACCCTCTGCGAGAAGATCCTCGCCGCCCACGTGATCACCGACGCCAAGAGCGGCGCCACCGGCGTCCCCGCGGTGAAGCCGGGCGACGCGTTCTTCGCCCGCACCGACGTGCGCTTCAGCCACGAGTACGTGACGCCGATGGCCGAGTCGCTCTTCGTCGCCGAGATGGGCAAGGACGCGAAGGTCACCGATCCCGACAGCGTCTTCGCCTTCCGCGATCACCTCACGTTCCTCGAGCTCGTGATGCCCAAGGCCCACCGCGACATGGGGCTGTCCGAGCAGGCGGGGTCGCTCGCCACCGTGCAGGAGGGCTTCGCCAAGCGCCAGAACGTGCGCCTCTACGGCGAGGTCCACCGCGACGGCAAGCTCGTCGGCAGCGAGGCCATCTGCCACAACAAGGTCATCGAGGAGATCGCCCTGCCGGGCCAGCTCGTCGCCGGCACCGACTCGCACACCTGCATGGCGGGCGCGCTCGGCTGCTTCGCGTTCGGCGTCGGCTCCACCGACATGGCGAACGCCTGGTACACCAAGGACGTCCGCGTCACGGTCCCCGAGACCGCGCGCTTCGTGCTGAAGGGCAAGCTCCGGCCCGGCGTCTGCGCCAAGGACGTGATGCTCCACGTCCTGTCGCAGCCGTTCTTCAAGACGGGGCAGGGCATCGGCAAGGTGCTCGAGTTCGCGGGCGAGGGCGTGGCCGCGATGGGCCTCGACGAGCGCGCGACCCTCACCAACATGGCGGTCGAGGCCGGCGGCTTCACCGGCATCATCGAGGCCGACGAGGTCGTCGTCGACTACCTGGTCAAGCAGCGCGGCCTCGCCGCCGACGACGTGCGCCGCCGCATCGTCAAGGCCGACCCCGGCGCCGCGTACCTCGCGACGTTCGAGGTCGACCTCTCGACGCTCGAGCCGATGGTCGCCACGCCCGGCGATCCGCGCAACGGCGTCGCCCTCGCGGGCCTCGACGCGGCGTCCGGCGGCCCGGTGAAGATCGACATCGCGTACGGCGGCTCGTGCACCGGCGGCAAGAAGGCCGACATGGACATGTACGCCGAGGTCCTCGCCGCCGCGGTGAAGAAGGGCAAGCGCGTCGCCGACGGCGTGCACCTCTACATCCAGTTCGGCTCGCAGGACATCCGCCGCTACGCGGAGCAGAAGGGCTACCTCGAGGTCTTCCAGAAGGCCGGCGCCGAGCTCGTCGATCCGTCGTGCGGCGCCTGCATCAAGGCGGGCCCCGGCGTGAGCGACTCGCCGGACCAGGTGACGGTGAGCGCGATCAACCGCAATTTCCCGGGCCGCAGCGGCC
>JAEUKG010000387.1 GCA_016794325.1 Myxococcales bacterium
CAGGGCCTCGCGCGTCGCGCGGAGGGCGAGGAGCGGCGCGCGCACGGTGCGGCCGGCGACGTCGACGACGACCTCGAGCTTCGCCTTGTCGCCGAGAGCCCGGGCCTCGTCCTCCAGAACGCGCGGGAGCCGGATCACCCACGACGCGCCGGTCGTCGGCACGAGGCCGGCGTCGACGTCGAACACGTCGGCCCCGTCACGCACGAGGCGCCCGCGCGCCGCGAGCGGCACCCCGAGCGGCGCGCCCTCGGGGTAGCGGAGCGTGACGACCGGCTCGTAGCCGCCCCCGCGCACGCCGCGGTCGATGGACACCCACGACATGCGCTTCGCGAGGTCGCGCGCGTCGTCGTCGGTCGCGCCGGGGAGGACCCACGCGGCGTCGGCGGGGCGGCGGAGGTCGGCGCCTACGAAGCGAGCGCGGAAGAGCCAGGCGCCGTCGCGCTGGTGGAGCTTCAGGACGACGCGGTGATCGCCCTTGCCGAGGTCGAGGGCGACGAGGTCGTCGTCCTCCCGGAACGGGCGCGACTCGTCGCGGGTGTGCACGATCCGTCCGTCGACGCGCACCTCGACGCCGTCGTCCACCCCGAGCGCGAGGTAGTAGCGGCCCGCCGAGCCCACCCGCACCGTGGCCGCGGCGTACGCGACGACGTCGGCGTCTTTGGCGCCGAGCGCGGCCTTCACGTCGATCGGGCCGTCGCCGCTCGCGGCGACGAGCCACGAGGCGGCGCCGAAGCGCGCGCCGCGCGTCGCGCGGTCGAGCTCCGGCTCGGGCGCGCCTTTGGCGTCCTTGCCCTTGCCCTCTTTGAACGGCCCGGCGAGCAGGAACGCGCCGACGTGGCCCTTCGGCCCCGGCGAGACGGTGACGTCGGCCCGCGCCGTGGCCGAAGCGGTGACGGCGACGCTCGCCCCGACGAGCGCGGCGAGCGAGAGCGCGAGCGTTCGCCCGCGCCGGGCGCTCACTGCACGATGACCTGGCCGGTCATGCCGGCGGAGCAGTGGGGGGTGCAGAAGTAGTCGAACGTCCCCGCCGTATCGAACTTCTGGGTGAACGTCGTCCCCGAGGTCGGGCTCCCGGACTTGAACTTGCCGTCGGGTGAGCAGCTCGAGCCCGACACGACGTCGTGCGTGCCCGAGACCCAGACCCACTTGACGCTCTGCCCGGCCTTGATGGTCACCGTCTTGGGGCTGAAGGACGTGCCCGAGAGGTTCACCGTCACGTCCCCGGCCCCCGACGAGCCGGAGCTCGACGAGCTCGAGGAGCTCGACGACGAGCTCGAGGAGCTCGAGGAGCTCGACGAGGAGTTGCCGTCGGAGCACGCGACGAGGGTGACGAACGCGGCCGCGACCGCGGCGAAGGCGAGGTTTTTCTTGGGATTCATGCGTCTCCTCAGTCGGTCAGGCCTTGGGCGAGCGTGCGCGGCTCGTCCTTGAAGAGGATCTCGATCTTCCGAGAGTCGACGATGCGCGTGACCACGCCGTCGCCGAACTTCACGTGGCGCACGAGGTCGCCCTCCTGGAACGTCGCGGAGACGCGGTAGGGCTTGAAGTCGGAGACCATCTTGCCAGCGATGGCCTTCTCCCATTTCACCTCGCGGTCGCGGGCGGCCTCCTCGGCGCGCGTCGGCCCCCGGGGCGCGCGGGGGCTCGCGCTGCTCGAGGTGCGCGTCGCGCCCCCAGCGGCGACGACCTTGTCGCCGGGCGCGCGCGCCCGGAAGTTGTGGTGCGATCCACACGTCGAGCACTCGACGCGCACCGGCTTGGAGCCGACCATCGCGATGATGCGATGGTTCAGCACCATGCGGCACTTGGTGCACCACGAGTCGACCTCTCCCCCCGCCTTCAGCGGCTTCGTCATCGCCGCCGACCATACCAGAATTCGCGGTCCGCGAGCGGCGGCGACGACGGGGGCGGACGAAAATGAAGGGGCGGGCGGCGCTCGTCAGTCTTCGCGCTTGGGCGCGCGGCGGCGCCGCTCCCGCCCTTCGCGGCCCTCGCGACCCTCGCGCACGTCGCGGACGTGGACTTGCGTCTTGACCTCGGGCTTCGGCGGCGCCTCGGCGCCGCTGGCCTCGCCCGCGGGCTCCTCGCCTTCGCCCTCGGCTCGCGGCTTGGAGCCGTCGTTCGGCGAGAAGCGGATCGTCGTGTTGATCTCGAACTGCACGGTGGTGAGCACCTTCTGCATCTCACCGGCGAAGTTCGTGTGCTCGAGGAAGTCCCGGATCTCTTTGGCGACGACGCGGAAGAGCCCGTTCTTGGTCTCGTCGACCTGCGCGTAGAGGTAGTGCGCGATCTCCTTCGGCAGGCGGCGATCCTGGACGAAGCTCTTGATGTCGCTCGGCGCCTCGGTCGCCTTCTCGACGCCGCGCTCGACGGCGCGCTTGATCAGCTCGGGGATGACGCTGTCGATGCGCCGCCGCTTGCCGCCTTCGCCGGAGTCTTGGTCGCTCATGGCGTGCTTCGTAGCACGAATCGCGGGCGCGCGGGCCTCGGCGGCCGGGCGCGCCCGCGGCGCGGTCTGCCCGCGTCAGGCCGCGCGCAGGATGCGCGTGACGCCCGCGACCGCGCGCTCGAGCGACGCGCGGCGCGCGGCGCCGCCGCGGGCGCACACGAGGACGTCGCTCGAGCCGAGGCACAGGCGGCGCACCTCGACCTCCCCGCGGAGGGTCGAGACGCGGTGGGAGACGGACGCGCTCGCGCCCGCCTCGACGTCCTCCTCGAAGAACGGCGCGTAGGCGGCGAGCTCCTCGCACGCGGCCCACGACCCGGCGCCGGCGACGACCACGCCGGACACGTCGGCGACGACGATCGCGTCGAGCTCCCCGTCGGTGCGGGTCGAGGCGAGCTGGTAGTGCAAGGCAACGAGGGGGTCGGTCGATCGACGGCTGCGGCGCTCTTCGAGAGCTCGGTCGGAGTTCATGACGTTCGATCCGCGGGGTTGTGGGTGGATGTAGGTATCGTGCCCTCGCCCTCGGAATCGGACAACTTTTCACCGGCGTCGAGCCGCCGCGCGGCGCGGCGGGCCCGCCACGCGAAGAAGGCGTAGGCCGTGAAGCCCAGGGTGGCCGAGAGCACCGCGCCCACCGGGACCATCCCGAGCAACCAGTCGACGAGCAGCTCCTTGCCTTGCTCGACGACCTGCGAGCGATCGAGGCCGAGCCACTCTCCCGTGCGGACCCGGTGCGCGAACTGGACCTCGGCGTAGACGACGAGGGGCAGCGTGATCACGTTCGACAGCCGCGATCCGATCCACGCCCACAGTCGGTTGAGCTTGAAGACGGTGGCGAGCCCGAGGGCGAGCGGCCCGTGGAAGCCGACCGCGGGCGTGCACGACGCGAACACCCCGACGCCCACCGCCCAGCCGATCTGGTGGGGAGCCGCCCGTTCGTTCTTGGCGCGCTGCCAGAGCGCTTTGAGCCTGGCCCAGGCTCGTCGTAGGAGGGCGCGCACGTTCGGTAGGTGTAGCAGAGCGCGCGCCTCCGCGCGAAGGGCGCCCGGGCGCGCGCCCCCCCACCGACGCGTCGGCCGCCGGCCAGCGAATTTCTTCCAGGGCGCGGGCGCGATGGGCTATCTCCCTGTGCCGTGGACGTGGAGATCCGCGCGACCATCGCCGCGTTCCTCGAGCACCTCCGCGTCGAGAAGCGCGCCTCGGTGCACACCGTCGCCGCCTACTCCCGCGATCTCGAAGGGCTCGCGTGTTTCCTCGACGAGCGCGGGGAGGGGGCGGGCTCCGCGAGGCGCGACGTGCGCCGGATCGACGTCTACGCGCTCCGGGGGTGGCTCGGCAGCCTCCGCGGGGCCCAGGCGTCCACCGTGGCGCGGAAGATCTCGGCCATCCGCGCGTGGATGCGCTGGCTCCGGCGGCGCGGCGTGCTCGAGCGGAGCGTGGCCGACGAGCTCGCGAGCCCGCGGGTGCGCCGACCGCTGCCGACGCTGGTCTCCGCCGCCGCCGCCGCCGAGGTCGTCGAGGTGCCCGGCGAGGACGTCGCGTCAGGGCTGCGGGACCGCGCGATCCTCGAGCTCCTCTACGGGGCGGGGCTCCGCGTGAGCGAGCTCGTCGGGCTCGACCTCGGAGCGGTCGACCTCGGCGGGCGCACGGTGCGCGTGCTCGGCAAGGGGAAGAAGGAGCGGGTCGTCCCGTTCGGGCGCGCGTGCGCGGAGGCGATCGAGGCCTACCTCGCGCGCCGCGGTGAGCTCTTCCCGCGCCGTGCCTCCGCCGCCGCGCGCGCCGAGCGCGCGCTCCTCCTGTCGCGCCGAGGGCGCCGGATCGGGGTGCGCGCGGTGCAGTCGCTCGTGCACAAATACGGCGCCCTCGGCGCCGGCCGCGCCGACCTCCACCCGCACGCCCTGCGCCACGCCTTCGCGACCCACCTCCTCGACGGCGGCGCCGACCTCCGCGCGATCCAGGAGATGCTCGGTCACGCGTCGCTCTCGACGACGCAGCGGTACACCCACGTCTCGGTCGATCACCTCGTGCGCGCCTACGACCGCGCCCACCCGCTGGCCACGGGGCGTCGCCGCGCGCCGCCACGCGGCGGCGAGGAGCCGTGAAGACGCTCCTTCGCCTGCCGCTCGCCCTCGCCGGCGGGGCGCTCGGCGCGGCCCTCGTGGCCGCCGTCGAGGCGCGCGCCGTCGCCGGCGGCGCGCCGCACACCGCGCTCACCGCGGTGTTCGCGGGGGCGCTCGGCGTCGTGTACCCGATCGCGGTCCTCGTCGTGATGGCGGGCGTGGCGTTCTGGGCGACGGTCGAGCCCGGGGTGCCGAAGACGCCGTGGGAGCACCTGCGGGCGCTGCGGACGCTGCCGGTGCTCGCGCGGTCGCGCGTCGCGGCGGTGGTCCCCCTCGGGGTCTTCGCCACCTTCGCGTGGGTCGTCCTCGCGTCGAACCTCGCGCGGCGCGCGCTCGCCGAGGGTGAG
>JAEUKG010000403.1 GCA_016794325.1 Myxococcales bacterium
GGGGTGGGCATGGGTGGCACGTGCGCGACGGGGGGGCGCGGGGGGGGGGGGTGGGGTGGGGGCCGGGGCGGGGGCAGCGGGGGCTTGGCCGAGGACATGTGCCCCTCGATGATGCCCTCCGCCGGACCGGGATTCAACGCCGGCGGCGCGCTCAGGCTCCGCGGTGCCGGGTCCTCGGCGAGATCGTCGCCATCGTCGGGTCTCCGCTGCGCACTGCCGCGGCCTGGCGCAGGCGCTCGTTCTCGAGCGCGACCATCACGATGAGCGAACGCCCGAGGTCGAAGTGCTCCTCCACGACCTCGAAGAGCTCGTCGTGGTGCACGTCGAGGACGACGCATCGCGTCTCGGCGTGCGCGCGGTAGGCCTCGGTCTCGAGCGTGACGGACGCGACGCCGCCGACGACGGAGCCAGGCCCGAACCGCGCGGCGATCCGCGGCTCGTCCCGCTCGAGGGCGACCACGCCGTGAGCGACGAAGCAGAAGCGCCCGACGCCTTCGCCGCGCTCGAAGAGCGTCTGGCCGGGCTCGAGGCGGATCTCGCGCACGATCTCGGCGAGCTCCTCGAGCGCCTGGGCGCTGGCGCGGGCGATCAGCGGCGATCGCCGCAGGACGAGCATGCGCTCGACGAGGTGGAGCTTGGGCGCGTCGCTCGCGGCCTCGTGGTGCTCCGGCACCGGAAAGCCGCCATCGGGGACGAGGGCGAGGAGGGCGGTGTGGGCGCCTCGCGCCGCGCCTCGCAGCGCCCCGCGGGCGAAGTCGACGTCGTCCTCGAGCACCGAGAGCCAGTCTTCGCTGGGGAGCTCGAGGACGTGGGCGTCTTTGGTGACGACGCAGTCGCGCGAGCGAGGACGATCGGCGAGGACGTCGATGATCCCGGCGACGCTGCGCTCGCCGAGGGTGAGGGGAGCCAGGCCCGGCCCCTCGAGCCTCACCTCGCCCTCGACGACGAAGAAGAAGACGTCGGCCGGCTCGCCGGCTCGATAGAGGACGTGGCCCGCGGGGAACCACAGGTCGCGCATCGCCGACGCGAGCCGGGGGAGGATCCGCGCCGCGACCTGCGGCGGGAAGAACGCGGCGAGGAACAGCTCGCGGCCGATCCGGGAGCCGCCCTGCGCGCTCATGGCGTCACCTCCGCCGGAGCGGGGAGCGGCGGGGGCGGCTCCGTCCGGCCGGCCGGGCCGAGCTCGCCGGCGTGGAACTCGGCGATCATCGCCACCGTCGCGTCGGCGTCGCGCTTGAGCACGTCGACGGCTTGCCGGTAGGTGCGCGGAGGTGCCTCGACCCAGTCGGCCGCGGCGCGCGCGCGCGCGACGGGGTCGAGGTCGTCGGTCACGATGCGGACGAGCTCGCGGATCTTGCGGTCGCCGCGCACCAAGAGGACGTCGACGAACTCGGAGACGTTCGCGCGCGCGCGCTTGTCGCCGCTCGTGAGGGCGACGTAGGCGCGCCGCATGTCCTCGTGTTTGAAGGAGATTTGGAGGATGCGAAAGGCGCGCTCGAGCGCCTGCTTGCCCTTGTCTTCGAGGAGCCCCGCGAGCAGCGGGTGGGTCGCGGCGTCGACGGGCGCGCCGGCCCCGAGGGTCGCGGCGAGCGCGGCGAGCCGGATGTGCTCGACGAGGTTGCGCTCGAGCTCGCGGGCGAGCAGCCCCAGGTCCACCCGGACCTCGGACCCTGCGACGAGCCGCCCGAGGCCTCGGAGCACGCGGTACCGCACGAGGCCGTCCTTCTCCTTGCCGAGGGCGCGCACCAACACGTCGGCCGCGCGCTGGCTGCGGAACATCCCGATCGTGCGCGGGACGTGGAGGCGGAGGCGCCGCGGCTGCCACGGGTCCTCGAGCGTCTTCGCGAGGGCGTCGAGCGCGGGATCGCCGAGCGCCACCAGCGCCGCCCGCAGGTGGTCGCGCCCGCTGCGGTGGGCGAGCCGCTCGACGAGATCGGGGACGAACCTCTCGTCGTGGAGCGCCTCGATCGCGCGCCCCGCGATGTCGACGGCGTCGATGGCGGCGTCGCTCGGATCGGCGGCGGCGTGGTCGAGGAGCTCGAAGAGCACGGGCCCCCACCGCGGGCCCGGCGCGCTGGCGATCGCGTCGAGCAGGGCCCGGCGCACGACCGCCCCGCTCGGGCCGGTGTCGTCGAGGATGAGCCGCACGGCGGCGTCGGCCTCGGGGGGCGCGTCGGCCGCGGTCGCGGCGTGGTAGGCGGCGTACGCGCGCACCGCGGGGGACGTGTCGGTGCGCGCCTGCTCGAGCGCGCGCACGACGCCGCGCGAGGCGAGCGCGCGCGCCGCGGCCGCGCGCACCCCGTCGTCGTCGCTCTCGAGCAGCCGCTCGGCGAGGGAGAACCAGTCCTTGCGCCGCTCGTCGCGGGAGAGGATGCCGAGCGCGCGCACGAGCACCTCGGGGTCGTGGTGGTAGAGGATGAGGGCGGGGATGAGTCGCCCGCGCCCTCGGTGGTCGAGGACGCGCATGCTGCTCACGACGACGTTCGCGTCGGGGCTCGCGAGGGCCTCGATGAGCGCCTCGGCGGAGGCGACGTCGATCTCCTCCGGCCCCTCGGCGTCGTCGATGCCGCCGACGGCGATCGCCTGCCGGAACGCGCTCATGTAGGGGCCGCGCATGCTGACGGCGACGCCGATCCACAG
>JAEUKG010000550.1 GCA_016794325.1 Myxococcales bacterium
CGGAAATTCGTTGGCCAGCCAACGAAAAATGGGGGAGGCGCGGTGGGGCGGGAAATTAGGTTGGCCCGCCAACGAAATAGGGGCGGCGCGGGGGGCTGGACAAAGGGGTGCCGCGGGGGGGCGGGAAAGTCGGTGGCCAGCCACCGACGATCGGGGGAGCCGCGGTGGGGCGGGAAATTCGTGGGCCAGCCAACGAAAATCGGGGGAGCCGCGGTGGGGCGGGAAATTCGTTGGCCAGCCAACGAAAATCGGGGGGAGCCGCCCGGGCCGAGGACCCGCCCGGCAGTGGAAACGGGTCGGCTCGGGTGGACAGCGACGTCGGGGCGGGGGCCCGGTCGCGGGTTTTGGAGTGCGCGCCCCGTACGACCCATGGCATCTTCCGCTCATGGCGAGGACCCCTGCAAAGCCGGCGACCAAGGAGATCTCCGCCCCGAGGGGCGGCGCATCGGGCGGGCTCGAGAAGGCAGCGAAGAAGGTGGCTGCAGGCACGACGAAGGCGAGCGCCACGAAAGAGGCAGCGAGCGCCACGAAGAAGGCAGCGAAGAAGGTGGCCGCAGGCGCGACGAAGGCGAGCGCCACGAAAGAGGCAGCGAGCGCGCCGAAGAAGGTGGCCGCAGGCACGACGAAGGCGAGCGCCACGAAAAAGGCAGCGAGCCTGCCCAAGAAGGCGGCCGCGCGCGCCACGAAGGCGAGCGCGCCGAAGAAGGCGGCCGCTGGGCCGAAGACCAGGGCGACCGGCGCGCCGGTCACCGCTTTCTTGTCGACCCTCGACGCGTCGACGCGCGCCGATTGCGATCGGCTCGACGCTTGGATGACCGCCGCGACCGGCTCACCCGGGGTCATGTACGGCAAGGCGATCGTCGGCTACGGCGCCTCGACCATTCGCTACGCGGACGGGCGCGAAGCTCCGTGGATGAAGATCGGCTTCTCGCCGCGCAAGCAAGCTCTGACGCTCTACGGGGTGCTCGCGAAGGCGTCCCCGTCGCTCCTGAAGAGGCTCGGAAAGCACGACGCGGGCAAGGGGTGCCTGTACATCAAGCGCCTCACCGACGTGGATGCTGGCGCGCTCGAGGCGATCATCCGCGCAGCCGGCGGCTCCTGAGCCGAACGCGTGGGCGCCCGGCTCTCCCGCCGAGCGCCTCCTCCGAGGGCGTCGAAGAACGCGGCGCACGTTCGAGCCGCGTCGAGGCGCCGAGGGCGCACGTTCGAGCCACGTCGAGGCGCCGAGGGCGCGCGTTCGAGCCGCCGAGGGCGCGCGTTCGAGCCGCCGAGGGCGCGCGTTCGACCGAGGGCGCGCGTTCGAGCCGCGTCGAGGGCGCGCGTTCGAGCCGCGTCGAGGCGGCCAAACGCACGGCGCCCGATCGAGCCGCATGACGCGCTTCGGCCCCCCCCGCGTACGCCGAGGGAGACGAGCGCGCCGTGATGGGCTAGGGTGCGCCGCTCACGTCGACGTTTCCGGTCTTGGGACACGACGCAATTGGCCTCTCGAAGCGGCGAATCGCGGCAGGTTTCAGCGCATGTCACGCCGCGTGTGTGTACGCGAAGCATCGTTCGCGTCACGCGCGATCGCACGCCACGGCTCGTCCGATCCCGAAGTTTTCATAGAGTGCCGTAAGAAACAGGTCGATGGTCATGGGTCAGCGTCTCTACGTCGGTAACCTCTCGTTCAACACCACCGCGGAGTCTCTCCGCGAGGCTTTCGCTTCGCTCGACGAGGTCACCGACGTCCACGTGGTTACGGATCGCGAGACGGGTCGCTCGCGCGGCTTCGGCTTCGTCACGATGGGCTCGGCTGCCGGCGCTCAGAAGGCGATCCAGTCGTTGAACGGCGCGGTGGTCGATGGGCGCCCGCTCCGCGTCAACGAAGCGGAAGAGCGGCAGGGTGGTGGCGGTGGTGGTGGCGGCGGCGCTCGTCGCGGCGGTCATCGCGGCTGGTGAAGACACACGGGTTGCCCGGCGCCTCGCGCCGGGCCGCCCTTGCCGGTCGCAGGTCGGCGTCGTCGACCCGGCCCGCCTCTCCGCTGGACGAAAACGTCGTCTTGTCGCGCTGTTGAGGTGAAGGTCGGGCGGCGGTTCCATGCCGAACGGCATTGTCCGCCGTGGCCGTTCGAGACGCGGTGGAGGCTCCGGGACGCGGCACGAGACCCTCGGATCCCTTGACCAATTGGGCTATGGTCGCGCCGCGTTAGACACCCTGGAGCCGCGATGAACCACCCGCCGAACCCGCTCGAGATCCCGAAGGCGCCGCGCGTCCCGCGCGAGATCCCCACCGCGCACCTCGCGAAGTGGCCGCCCGACGACGACGCGCTGCCGCCGGGGCCCGGTATCCCGGGTGGAATGGGCGGCCCCGCGGGCCCCTCGTCGTTCGGTCCCTACGACGGCGACGGCAACTTCAAGAAGGGTCGGTTCAAGCCCATCGCGCTCGTGCTCGCGATGCTCGCTGTCATCGGCGGCGGTGCTGCGCTCTTCTTCGGGCTGCAGAAGGACGCCGACAAGATGACGGCGAAGCAGATCGCCGAGGAGAAGAAGCGGCTCGCGCTGATGACGCGCGAGCAGCAGACCCCGGAGTGGCGCAAGTGGGCCGCGCGCGACGACGTGCCGAAGCTCCAGGAGGAGGCGTTCGCGCAGCTCGCGTGGGCCAAGGACCCGGAGGGCATTCCGCTCCTGGTGAAGGGCCTCGCCAACAACGATCACCGCATCCGTGGCACGGCGTCGCAGGCGCTGCTCGAGTACGGCTCGCCGGCGGCGGACTCGGCCAAGCCGGCGCTCCTCAAGGCGCTCGCCGAGGCCGACAACAGCGACAAGCCGCAGATCGCTTGGGCGCTCGCGACCCTCCACGAGGGCCAGGCGTTCGAGGAGGTGCTCAAGGAGTACCGCGCGGGCCACCTCGCCAAGGTCCAACGCCTCGACGCGAACCCGGCCTTCGACCCGGAGATGCTCGCGAGCATGGTCTCGCTCGACAAGCTCGCGAGCTTCGCGAGCGACCCCAGCGAGAGCGTGCGCCAGCTCGTCGCGACGGTGCTGTCGCGCCAAGGCGACGCGAAGTACACCTCGACGCTCATCAAGCTCGTGCAGGATCCGTCCACCGAGGTCGGGCGCGAGGCGGCGGTCGGTCTCGGCAAGATCGCGAACGAGGAGGCCATGGGCCCGCTCCTCAACGCCCTCTCGAAGGCCGACAAGGAGTCCCGGCAGAAGTTCCTCGAGGCCCTCCGCGACGGCGTCGGCGCCAAGGGACTCGTGCTCGCCCTTCGGAGCGTCCAGAAGGACACGGCGGAGCGCGAGAAGCACCAGACCAAGGTGCTCTTCGACATGATGCGCGACCTCGAGGACCCGCGCGGCGGCGACCTCCTCGTGCAGTACATCGGGACGAACCCCAAGCCGCACTGGAAGACCGAGGCCGCCTTCCGGCTCGCCGAAGTCGGCGACATGCGCGCCGTCCCGACCCTCGCGTGGCGCATGCGCCAAGACCCGCTCAAGGTCTACAACAAGAACGACGATCCCGAGCTGATGCGCGACGACAACGAGCGCGTGGTCGCGGCTCGCTACCTCGCGGACCTCGCGGTCCTCTATCCCGACAAGCGCCCCGAGCTGCTCGCCCAGGCCGAAGACGCGGTCCTCTTCTGGGCGACCGACAAGCCCCAGCCGCACGCCAACGCCCTGCGTTTCCTCGCGGCGTCGGGCTCGCCGAAGGCGCTCGACAAGATGCGCAAGTGGGCGAACCCCGCCGACCCGCTCCCCAAGGAGGGCCAGCAGCCCCCGCTCCCGGAGAGCTGGGCGACCGCCCAGAGCGGCCTCCGCTACATCGGCTGGATGAAGGACGAGCAGAGCTGGAGCGTTCTCGAGGCGCAGCTCCGCCGTCGCCCCGACAAGGCGGACGTCACGATGGAGGCCATGCAGCAAGGCGGCCTCGCGATGCTCGGCATGACGCTGCGCGCCCTCGGCGTGGGCGCGGCGCACGGCTTCGCCCAGTGGGGCGACTCGAAGGCCTACCCGGCTCTCGTGAAGTACATCGAGGACAAAGAGAACAACGAGCAGTCCCGCATCGAGGCGTGTTTCGCCATCGGCTGGGTCGCGACCGACGAGCAAATGCGCGAGGTCGTCGACAAGGTGAAGAAGTTCAACAAGCCGAACCCGAAGGACGCGCTCATCCGCACCTGCTACCTCGAGGCGCTGATCCGCAAGCCGGTCCCCTCGGCGACCGCGGGACTCATGAGCCTCTTGTCGGGCGACACCGACCTCGAGGTGCGTCACCAGGCCGCTCGCGCCATCGGCTTCGGCGGCGTCACGCCGCAGATCGGCCAGCAGCTCTTCGAGAAGCTCAAGGATCCGAACGTGCGCTCCGACGCCGCCCTCGCGATCCTGATCGGTGCCGATACCGACACCGTGCGGCGCACGATGGCGACGTTCAACGACCTCGACGCCGCGGCGATGGAGGAGCTGAAGGTCACGTACAACCAGACGTTCGGCTACTGGAGCGACCGCAACTACGAGACGGGCGACGTCGCGCGCTGGATCGAGAACGCTCAGGCGTGCGCCTACGTGCGCGTCCACGACGCGCTCCAGGACTGGCCGCGCCTCATCCTGGGTCGCGCCCTCCAGGGCATCGAGTTCGACAGCGGACCGCACTCCATCACCCGCGTGCAGCTTCGCGTGCGGCTGATGAACGACGCTCGCGGCGCCGACGCCAAGAAGCGCGTGCAGGCCATCCAGATCCTCAAATTCATGAAGGAAAAGGGTGTCCTCATGGCGCTCAAGGGCGAGCAGGGCCCGCACGCCGAGCTCGCGCGGCAGGCGTTCTTCGAGGTCATGAACCCCAAGGTCGTCACCGATGCCATCCCCGACGCGAAGGCTGGCGGCGGGGCCAACGTCGTCGCTCCGAAGTGACCGCATGAGCCTTCGGCGCGCGCTGTTCGTGGCGGCGGTGGTCGCTGCCTGCGGGCCCTCGCCGAAGGCCGCGGACCCGTCCACGAAGGTCAAGGCGAAGAACCTCGAGGCCTCGGGGCTCGAGCTCCAGATGGCGTGCATGCCGACGGGGCCCGAGCTCTGCTTCAACGCGATCGACGACAACTGCAACGGTGTCATCGACGAAGGGTGTGGGGTCGGCACGGGCGTGCTTCAATTCACGGTCGCGTGGGGCGATAGCCCCGCCGACGTCGATCTCGTCGTCACCGACCCCAACGGTGGCCGCGTCTACGAGGGCAACCGAAACGCCCCGAGCGGCCTCCGGCTCGACAAGGACTGTCCCGGCGACGACGGGTGTCACGGGCAGAACATCGAGAACGTCTTCCTCGACGGCCTCGACCCGCCGAAGGGCAAATACCAGGTCGAGGTGCGCCTCACCGAGCTCCGAGGCGCCGACGTACCGGTGAAGGTCCGCCTCGGCGCGCGTGTCGGCAGTCGAACCTTCGGCGCCGAGCTCCTCCTCAAAGGAAGCGACGACAAGAAGAGCTTCAGCTTCGAGCTCTGAGCGGGCCGTCGGACGGGCCGTCCACGCCGTGGGCGCCGCACGTGAGGGCGCGTGTGCGGCGGTCGGCGCTGCCGAGGTGCGAGCGCCGCGCGGAGCGCGGAGCCTCCCCTCCGACGCGGGCCCCGGCCGTGCACGTTGCGAAGCTCCCGCGCCTGCGACCGAAGCTCGAAGCTCCAGCTACACGCGACCGAAGTCCAGCCGCACGCGACCGAAGTTCAGCCGCACGCGACCGAAGCATTGCCGCGTGAGATTGGACTCGTGCCTGCTACGCGTCGTAGCGCACTTGGGACATCGAGAACGCCCGCGCTCGCCACGCGATGGGCTCCGTCGTCCGTCGCGAAGACTCGTGCCGCCACTCGCGCGTGCCCGTGTCGCGAGGCGTCATGTCTCCAAGATGTACATGAACGGGAGATGATTGAAGCGGCTCTGGCAGTACTCGATCGCCCGCCTGAAGAGCGCGCGGTCCTCACCCATCAGCGCGCCGATGAGGTCGGGGTTCGCGGGTGAGCCAGCCTCGGGGACGAAGATCGCGCGGTCCTCGAGCGCCCACTGGACACGGCGCGTCCCTTCGACCAGCTTCCGGACCCTCTCCGGCTGCAGCGGAAGATCGACGAGGCAACGCGCCGCCGCCTTGGCGGCGACCCCCGACTGCAGGAGCACGAGGCGCACTTTCGCAAGCAGCGCGCGAGCGTCGTCGGTGAGCCTCGCGACCCGTCGGCGCAGGTCGAAGGGATCGACGTCGCGCCGTACGTACCCGAGGGCGTCGAGGCGCTTGAGCATCTTGCTCACGGTGGAGGCCGATAGGCCGAGCTTCCACATCAGCAGTGACTGCGTAGGCGTGCCGTGCTGGTCGATGCATTGGAGCATGTCGAGGCGCGCCGGTGTCGTGCCGAACGGAGCGAGGAGCTTCGCTTCGAAGTCCCAGAGCCGCCAGTGAGCTCGCTTGACCTGGAATTGCACGAGGTTCATGTCCCGAAGCAGAGCAATCCGCATTCCATGGAGCCCTCGCAAAAACCTTTGGCTGGCCAAGAGAAATCTGCAAGGCCCATCCTGCTTGGGGGTGGCCGGGCCAGTTGGTGGGTGGCATCGGCCACTTCGCGAACGCGCGCCGTGCCCGTCGGGGCCCGTCCGAATTTCCTTGGCCGGCCAAACAAAAATGGCGGACGCCCCCGGTGTGGGGACGCGCGGTCGTTGCTCGTCGCCCCCCCGGCGAACGTCATCGCCTATGGGTGGGCACCCCACGGGCGCGGGGTGCGGCAGGGAACACCCGGCGCCGCGACCGGGGGACCTCGCGACGACCTACTTCGCTCGCGTGACGGCCCGCGCGAGGTCCACCCGTGAGCGCGCACCGTAGCGCGCGAGGAGCGTCGCCACTTGGTTGTCGACCGTGCGTCGCGAGACTCCGCGCCGTCGGGCGATCTCCGCGTTCGTCTCGCCGGCCAGGACACCGCCGAGGACGTCACGGAGCGCGGGGGTCAACGCGCGGTCGTCGACCGACGGCACAGGAGCCGCCACGACCACCCAGCCATCATCGTCGCCCACGTCGATGATCTCGACGCCGCGCGGCGGCGCATTCATCGCGCGCTGCAGCTGTCGAGCCGCTCGGCGTCGCCGGTCTCGCGCTTCAGCCACGCGCCGGATCCTGCAAGAGAGGCCCGATCACGCGGACGAGCTCTTCGGGTGTCCGAAGACGGAGCTTCGCGACCGCTGCGCGCGTCGAGCGCGCCGCGGCGCTCGGCGAAATCCCGAGCTCGTACGCGATCAGCTTCTGAGGATGCCCGAGCGCCGTGAAGTAGGCGCACGCGGCCTCCGTGGTGTTGAGCGCTGTCAGGGCGCGCGCGTCAGGCGCGTTCTTTCGCGCGAGGAGCAGGCGCTTGCCGTCACGCTCGACCGACTCGACGAGGGTGTATTCGCCGGCCACGAGCGCCCGCCACGTCGCCGTCGCTGTCTCGGGGTCTTGGCGCCGCAGCGGGCCCCGCGCGCGTTCGGAACGAAGCACCGCGTCGACGAGCGTCTCGCGCGCGCCTTCGGCGCGTCGCTCCGCGTGGAGTAGCTTGCCTTGGCCGTCGAGGACGGCGTCCGCGCCGCGATCGGCGGGGGTCTGGCCCAGCCGTCGCCGCAGGCGAGCCATCGACGCGAAGTGCGCGAGGAAGTGCTCGAGCACGCGCTTGCGCGCCGGCGACAGCGATCGCGGTCGGTCGGCCAGCGCCACGAACGACGCCCGGTCACGGCCGCTACCCCCGTGCGCGAAGTCGGCGAGCGGAGGCCCTGAAGCCCCGGGTCCCGCGATGCGCATGTACTCGTCGAACGTCATCCCCGTCCGCGCCGCGTTCTCCTGGACGATGCGCGCGCCGTGACTCCGGACCCGCCCGATGGGCACGTGTACGAGCGCGGTCGCGGCGGGAGAGAAGACGGCGTTGAGCCGCTCGAGCTCGGCCGGCCATCCGGGGGCGCCGTCTTCGGCGGCGACGAGCGAGGGCCGGCGACCCCGGTGGAACGTGAGCGTGTAGACCACCCGCCCGCAGCCGAGATCGAGCGCTCGGGTGGACTCCGCGATGCCCTGCAGCCAGGCTTGCGGGTCGGCCTCCCAGCGCGCCGTGGCCTCGAGGAGGGCGACGGGATCGAATCGAGCCATGCGCGCCGAGGATACCGCGGCGGAGCTCGCTTGGGGACGAGGTCGTCGGGCCGGTACGCCGGATTCGCTGTCACCCGTTCGGGCGACAGCGCGACCGGAGGTGCCTACCTTCGGGTGACATGCGCGGACGGAGGGACCGTACCAGACTGCGCGCCCATGACTCGCCCCGCCACACACTCCGTCGTCGCGCCCCTCACGTTCGCCCTCGTCATGGCCGGTTGTGCGGCCCCCGCCGACACGACCGAGGACGGTGAGTCGGTCAGCTCCACGGACGAGGGGCTCACCCTGGGCCCTCCGCGCGTGACGTCGCTCGACTCCTCCGGGCTCGTCGTCGGGTTCCCGGGGACGGTGCGCGCCGTCGGCGAGAACCTCGCGACCGTCTCCTGGGACTTCGGCGACGCCGCGTTCCCGCGCACGGCCACCGGCGGCGCCCCCCGCGTCGTGTTCCGGCGAGACGGCATCGTCCCCGTCCGGGTCACCGGCAAGAACGGCACCGGCCTCAGCACGACCGTCACCCTTGACGTGAAGGTCGCCAACGTCGTGACCTCGCTGGCCGCGCCGACCGCGTCGTTTCCAGCCACCAACGGCTCGCAGCCTCGCATCGCGGCACGCACGGACGGTCGGCGCGTCTTCGCGCACGTCCCGCGGCGCCTCCCCGACGGCACCATGCCCGTCGAGCTGGGGGTGGAGCGCGCCGACGGGACGTTCGCCGTCACGACGGTGCGGCCCGCCGGGATCGACGAGGTCGTCGACCTTCGAGTCGCCGTCGGCGCAGACAACGTCCCCCAGCTCCTCGTTGCCAGCGCCACGCGACTGGCGTATTGCCGCGTGCAAGTCTCGTCGCCGTCCTGCGTCGACCTCGGCGCCTGGTCCGGCAGCTTCGACCTCGCGCTCCGTCGCGACGGCCGCCCCGTCGTGAGCCTGTGTCGCGGCCGGTGGCTCGCGCCGGACATCGGCGGCCTGCGCGTGATGGTTGCGAGCACGTCGGCGCCGTCGACGGCCGCCGACTTCGGGCGCGAGGTGATCGTCGACACGCGCTCCTATCACCTGCCGGTGGACCTCGGGACCCACCACGCGCTCGCCCTCGTGGAGGACCGGCCGGTGATCATCGCGAACAACGGCCTCGCGCCCGGTCGCTACCCGGATGGGAGGTGGATCGTCCCCGTGCAGGCGTACGAGGCGGTGCGCGACGTGCCGACCGGCGCCGGCGACTTCTCGGTGCGTGACGTCGACGGCGCGCACACGGCGCTCACCGGGTCGAGCGCGCGCGTCGTGGGCGACCGACTCGTCGTCGCAGGCAACGCCGGCGGCTCGCTCGCGGTCTACTCCGCGCCGACGAGCGCGCTCGGCATCGGCTTTCGCAAGGTCGTGGTCGACGACCTCGCGCCGTCCGACGCGGTCGCGTCCCCGTACCGGGTGTCCCTGTCCGCCGTCGGCGCGCGCCCGCTCCTCTCCTACGTCGACAGCCGCGGCACCGCCCACGTGGCCGTCGCGCTCGACAATCAGCCGTCGGACCCGACCCACCTCATCCGCCTCGGCGCGTTCGACGCGACCGCGCGCTACTACACCGCCGTCCTCGGTCGGGGGGCGGGCCCCGCGGGCCTGTCGCTCCTCGTGCACCGAGCGTCGGGCACGCTCGAACTCGTGACGGCGCGCTGAGGGCGGCGGCACCGGCGGGCCTCGTCGACGGCCGCTCCGGCGCGCGTGCCCGGGGGCACATCAGCGCTCCATCAGCGGACCGTCACACGAGGGGTGTCGCGCTATACTGCGCTCATGAGGCACGCTCGCGCGGCGCTCGTCGTCGCGCTCGTCACGTGCGTCGGGCGGCTCGCTCGGGCGCAAGAGCCGGCGGCGGAGGAGGACGCGCTCTCCCGCGCCCGCGCCGCGTTCTTCGAGGGCGTCGCCGCCGAGGACCGCCGCGACTACGGCGCCGCCGTCGCCGCGTACGAGAGGGCGCGCGCCATCACGCTGTCCCCGCAGCTCCTCTTCAACCTGGCGAGCTGTCGCGAGCGGCTCGGAGAGCTCCTGCGCGCGCGCGACACGTTCGAGGAGGCGCGCGCCCTCGCGGAGGCGCGCGGCGCGGCCGAGATCGAGGCCGAGGCCCGGGCGCGCCGCGACGGCGTCGCCGCGCGCGTCCCGCGCCTTCTGCTCCGCGCTCGCGCGAGCGCGGCCGGCGCCGCCATTCGCGTCGACGGCGCGCCGGTCGAGCCTGGAGCGGGGCCCGTCCTCCTCGAGCCGGGGACGCATCGCGTCGTCGCCGAGCGGGAGGGCGCAGGGCCGTTCGAGCTCACCTTCGACGCCGCCCCCGGGACGGAGCGCGTCGTGGAGATCGAGCTCCTCGAGCGCCGGCTCGTCGTGGTCGAGGAGCGGCGTCCATCGCCCCCGTCGAAGCAGGTCAACTACACCCCGGCGGTCGCCCTCGGCGGGGCCGCGGCGGTGAGCGGGGTGGTCGCCGTCGTGACGGGCGCGCTCGGCTACGCGGGGCGTGACCGCTACCTCGAGCTCAACGGCGCCCCGACCGCGGAGAACCGCGCCGAGCGCGAGGAGCTCGCGGCGCGAGGGAACACGCTCTACGTCACGAGCGCGATCTTCACCGGTGTCTTCGTCGTTGCGGGGGCGGCGGCGGTCTACTTCACGATCGCGCCGCCGCGGCGCTCGAACCGCGCAGGGGAGATCCTCCCAGGCTGGAGGTTCGCGACCCGATGAGACTCGCGCGGAGCGTGGCGGCCGCCGCTCTCGCCTCCGTGGTGGGTTGCGCGTTGGTCGCCCCGTACCCCGACCTCGCCGACGACATGTCGCTGGCCGCCGACGCGGCGAGCGACCGGGTGGAGGCGCGCGAGGGCGCGGCGTTCGACGGCGCGCCCTCCTGCCGCACAGGCGAGCGCGTCGCGTGCTTCGAC
Organism: Myxococcales bacterium; assembly: GCA_016794325.1. Taxonomy (GTDB): domain Bacteria; phylum Myxococcota_A; class Polyangia; order Polyangiales; family Polyangiaceae; genus SXNL01. Next base: position 11,003 of record JAEUKG010000550.1, read on the forward strand.
GGGCCGCCGGCGCAGGCGGGGGTGGGTGCTTGCGTCCGCGGGCTCGCCGAGTGCCTTCCCGACGGCGGGCTCGGGCCGTGCCTCGGCGCCGGCGCGCCCACCGCCGAGAGGTGCGATACGCCCGAAGACGAGAGCTGCGACGGCGTCGGCGCGTGCACGGGGGCGCACGGGTGGGCGCAGCGCTACGGCGACGGCCTGGCGCAGAGCGCGACTGGCGTCGCGGTCGCGGAAGACGGCACCGTGTACGTCGGCGGTACGTTCCTCGGAGATCTCGCGCTCCCCGACGCCAAGAAGACGCTCTCGCAGGCAGGCGACGCCTTGATCCCCGATTCGTTCGTGCTCGCGATCGATCCGCGGACGCAGGCGCTCGCGTGGAGCGTCACGATCCCGGACTCGTACCTGAACGCTCTCTCCTTCGCCAAGGGGACGCTCGCGCTCGGCGGGGGGACCTTCGCGCCGATCGCGCTCCCGGGGTGCGCGGTCGCTCCGATCGTCGGCGGTCCGTCCGCGGACGCGTTCGTCGCGCTCGTCGACGCCAGCGGCACGTGCACGGCCGCGCGCACCTTCGGGGACGCCGCAGACCAGCGCGTGATGCACCTCTCGCGCGATCCCGTCTCCGGGGACGTGGCGATCGCTGGGACGTTCGGCGGCGTCCTCGACTTCGGAGGGAACGCGTCGCCGCTCGACGCGTCGGGCGCCGGCGGTCCGGTGCAGTTCTACGCGCGCCTCGACCCGTCGCTCGCGGGGCTGCGGGCCTTCCGGCTCGCGCCGCTCAACGGCGCGCGCTTCTCGATCGCGGCGATCGCGTCGAGCCCCCTCGGCGCCGGCGACGTCGTCGTGGGACACCAGTCGGGGGTCGCCGGGTTCTTGCCCGCGGTGCGCGTCTCTCCGATCGCCCCGGGCCTCGGCGACGTGTACGGCGCGACGGGCCTCGACGCGTTCCTCGTGATCTTCGGCAAGACGGGGGGGGGCGTGCAATCCGCCGCGGGCCCGGGGCGCAGCGAGGCCCACGCGGCCGCGTTCGACGCGTCCGGAGCGTTGCACATCGCCGGCGCCTCCAACGGCGCGGTCGAGTTCGGCGCGTCGATCCCCGACGGGGGGAGCGCGGGGATGTTCGTCATCCAGCGCGGCGGGCCGGGGTTGCCGTCGGGGCAAATCGCCTCGTTTTTCCCTGTCGAAATGGCGAGGGTGCAGTCGATGACGACCGACGGCGCCGGCAACGTCGTCGTCGCCGCGTCCTACGGCGCGTCGGCAGCGCTCGGGTCGTTCAGGCTCCCGGACGGCGGCGGCGAGCTCGTCGCCAAGCTCCGCATCGCCAAAGTCGGCGAGGGAGGCGCGGTCTACGCTCACGCGCCGGTCTGGGTGCTTCCGCTCACGACCGGCGTGGCCCCGCTCGAGGTCGCAGCCGCGCCCGCCGGCGAGATCGCGGTCGCGGGGGCGTTCGCGGGTGCGCTCGACCCGGGCGCGCCGCCGCCGCTCATCGCGCCGGGGACCGCCACCGATGCGTTCCTGCTCTGGCGTAGGCCCTGAAGCCTCGGTACGATCGAGCGTGATGTCGACGGCCGCCGACGACGCGCTCCGAGCGGCGCTCGGGCCGCTCAACGCCGGGCACACGCTCGGCCGCTACGAGCTCCTCGCGCCCGTCGGGCGGGGCGGGATGGCCGTCGTGTGGGCCGCGCGCCAGAGCGGGACGCGGGGCTTCTCCAAGCTCGTCGCCGTCAAGACCATGCTCCCGTCCCTCGCCGCCGATCCGCGGTTCGAGCGGATGTTCTTGCGCGAGGCGGAGCTTTCGGCCCGCGTCCGTCACCCCAACGTCTGCCCGATCCTCGACCTCGGCGAGCAGGACGGCACGCTCTACCTCGTCATGGAGTGGGTCGACGGCGAGTCGCTCGCTGCGCTCCGCGCGCTCGCCGACGACGCAGGGCGCGCGATCCCGGTCGCGGTCGCGGCGCACGCCGTCGCCCAGGCCGCGCGCGGGCTCCACGCGGCCCACACGCTCGTGGACGACGCCGGCGCGCCCGCCGGCATCGTGCACCGCGACGTGTCTCCACACAACGTGCTCGTCCGTCGCGACGGTCACGTCCTCGTGGTCGACTTCGGCGTCGCCAAGGCGATGGAGTCGAGCGACCACGCCACCCAATCCGGCACCATCAAGGGGAAGATCGCGTACCTCGCGCCGGAGCAGGCGGAGGGGCGGCCCCTCGACGCTCGCGCCGACGTCTTCGCGCTCGGCGTCGTGCTCTACGAGCTCACCACCGGCGCGCACCCCTTCCGCGGGACGACCGACGTGGCGACGCTCCTCCGGATCTCCGGCCCCGAGGCGCCGCCGCCGCCCGTAGAGCTCGTCGAGGGGTTCCCGCCCGCGCTGTCGGACGCGATCATGAAGGCCCTCGCCAAGGACCCGGTGGTCCGCCATCGCTCCGCCGCCGATCTCGCGCGGGAGCTCGAGGCCATCGGCGCGGCGGGCGGCGTCGACGCGGCCGAGCGAACCGCGGCCTTCGTCGAGGAGCTCGGCGCCGGCCACCGGACAGCGCTCGCCGCCGACCTCGCGCGCGCCGTGGAGCTCGCCGACGAGCGTCGCGCGCGCCGGGAGGCGGAGCCGGACGGCGCCGCGCTCGCCGCGCCGACGCGCCGGCCGTCGTCACGCTCGCGCACCGCCGTGGTCGCGGCGGTCGCCGTCGCGGCCGGAGTGGGGATCGGCGTGTCGTGGATGCGGTCGAGCGCGCCGGCCGACGGCGAGCCGTCACTCGCCGCGCGCCTGCGCGCGAGCGCGCTCCCTCCGCTCGCGACGAGCGCCCCGTCGGTCGCGACGAGCGGCGCCTCCGCGACTGCGGAGGCGGCGTCCAGCGCG
>JAEUKG010000436.1 GCA_016794325.1 Myxococcales bacterium
GGCCCAGGTGCTCCTCCTCCGCGAGCACGGCTATACCGTCGAGGATGCCTTCCTGTACTTCGGCGGATCGCGGCGCCGAGCTCCGATCGTGGTCGACGACGAGCTCGTCGCGATCACGCTCGCGGCCATCGCGCGGGCGCGCGAGATCGCCGGCGCCGCCGTCGCGCCGCCGCCGCTCGTCGAGAGCCCCAAGTGCGCCGGCTGCTCGCTCTCCGGCATCTGCCTGCCCGACGAGGTCACCTTCCTGCGCGAGCACCCTCCCCTCCCCGAGGTCGAACCCGACGCGGACGCCGCGGCGCCGCCGCCTGCCGAAGAGCCCGAGCTCCGCCGCCTGCAGCCCGCGCGCGACGACGCCCTGCCCTTCTACGTCCAGGACCAGTGGGGCCGCGTATCCCTCTCGGGTGAGGAGCTCGTGGCCAAGACCAAGGAGGCCGAGCAGAAAGTGCGCCTCGCCAACACGACGCAGGTGAACCTCATGGGCAACATCCAAGTCACCTCCCAGGCGCTCCGCGCCCTGCTCGAGCGCGGCATCCCGACCGCGTTCTTCAGCCAGGGCGGCTGGTTCTACGGCTTCTTGCAGGGCCTGCCCTCCAAGAACATCGAGCTCCGCGTCGCCCAGCACGAGGCCGCGCGCGATCCCGCGACGTGCCTCGATCTCGCGCGGCGCTTCGTCTCGACCAAGATCAAGAACTGCCGCACGATGCTCCGGCGCAACGACGAGAGCGCGAGCGAAGCGGTCCTCTTCGAGCTGAAGCAGCTCGCGCGCCGCGCCGAGGCGTGCGAGCGCGCCGAGTCGCTCCTCGGCGTGGAGGGCACCGCGGCGCGCGTGTATTTCGGCGCGTTCACCGGGATGATCAAGGGCGACGCCAAGCTCACCGGCGCCTTCGACCTCGACGGCCGCAACCGCCGCCCTCCCCGCGACCCCGTGAACGCGCTCCTCTCCCTCGCCTACTCCCTCCTCGCCAAAGACCTCACGATCACGCTGGCCGCCGTCGGCCTCGAGCCGCTCCTCGGGTTCTACCACCGGCCGCGATTCGGGCGCCCCGCGCTCGCACTCGACATGATGGAGGAGCTCCGCCCGATCGTCGCCGACTCGGTCGTGCTCTCCGCCATCAACACGCGCGTCGTCGAGCCGAGCGACTTCATCCTGCGCGGCGGCGCGGCCTCCCTCGCGCCGCACGCCCGCAAGCGCTTCATCCTCGCGTACGAGCGCCGCATGGACCAGCTCGTGACACACCCCGTCTTCGGCTACCGCGTGAGCTACCGGCGCGTCCTCGAGGTGCAGGCCCGCCTCCTCGCGCGCGTGCTGCTCGGGGAGATCGCCGCCTACCCTCCCTTCTTCACCCGGTGAGGCCCCTCGATGCGAAGCACCTACGTGGTCTCCTACGACGTCTCGGATCCCCGGCGCCTGCGCCTCGTGTTCAAGATCATGCGCGGCTACGGCGACTGGATCCAGCTCTCGGTCTTTCGCTGCGAGCTCTCCCCCCGCGAGGTCGTGGAGCTGCAAGGACGCCTCCGCGACGTCATGCACCTCGGCGAGGACCAGGTCCTCTTCGCCGACCTCGGCCCGACCGAGGGCCGCGGCTCGGAGTCCATCACCTCGCTTGGAAGGGTCTACTCACCGCCCGAGAGGTGTGCGATCGTCGTGTGAGGCTTGTACAGGCGCCTGGAGGCCGGCGTACAGGCGCCTGGAGGCGGGGTCATGGCGACGAAGACGACGAAGGCAGCGGTGGCGTTGACGCAGGCAGGGCGCGGCACGCGAGCGAAGGAGGCCCGCCGGGCCGAGGCGCTGATCGAGACCATCGCCCGCCTCAAACGCACGATCGAGGCGTCGTTCTACGCGCTCGGCCGCGCGCTCGCCGAGCTCAAGGACAAGAAGCTCTACGTCGCGCTCGGCTACGACTCCTTCGAGGAGCTGCTCGACCGGCGGGCGATCGTCGGGCACACGCAGGCGTACAAGCTCATCGCCGTCGTGCGCGCGCTCCCGGCGACCAAGGCCAAGCGGCTCGGCATCGAGAAGTCCTACGCCCTCGCCCAGCTCGCCAAGGCGACGCCGGCCGACGACACCGCGAGCGAGGTCGCCGAGCGCGTCGTCCGAAAGAGCAAGCAAAGCCCCGGCCGCAAAGGAAAGAACCTCTCGTCCAGGCAGCTCCTCGAGGCCGCCCGCGCCGAGCGCAAGCGACACGCCAAGAACGACCCCGAGGCCACATCCGCCGCTCGCTCCGCGCGCGCCGCGGCAACAGCCCTTCGCAAGCTGGGCGTCGACCGCGTGAAGGCCGACCCGGTGAAGTCGGGCGGCCGCTGGTTCGTCGACCTACGACTACCCCTCGAAACGCTTGACCTCATCATCGACTCGCTCCGGCGAGCGGTGAAGTGACGCACGCCCCCCGGGCCCCGCTCGCGAGGCCCGCCCGCTCCTTGAAAACCCAACCGAAACTCGACGCGACCGCGGGCTCCACTCCCCGCCCCGCCGTCCGTCCCCCCGCCGCAACGACGGCGCTCGCAAAGCGCTCTCCAAGCTGCGGGAATCACTGCGGACCCCAGAGGTCCGATCTCCGCCGTGAAGAACGGCGGCCCCATTGAAGCCGCGTCAACCAGGGTGCAGAGACCCGAGGCTTTGAGTGATCTCCGCCGTGAAGAACGGCGGCCCCATTGAAGCCGGTTTCGG
>JAEUKG010000443.1 GCA_016794325.1 Myxococcales bacterium
GGTCGCGGCGATCGGCCGCGCTCCGGTGGATGCGCTCGCTCGCGACCACCGCGATCCGGCCCGAGGCGCTCGCGACGTTCGCGACCATCGCCGAGTCGCTCGTCCGGCAAGACGAGCACCGGTGGGTGCAGGCCGACGCCTTCGCCCTGCTCGCGACCGTCGCCCCCGAGCGCGCGCTCTCGATCGGGCTCGCGCGCCTCTCGGTCCCCGGCGACGACGACGACTTCTTGGTGCGCGAGCGCTTCGTCGTCTTCCTCGCGCGCACCAAGAACCCCGCCTGCGCGCCGCTCCTCGACCGCGCGGCCAACGACCCCAGCGATCACGTGCGCATCGGGCTCGCGCGCCACGACACCGACGACCGGCGGCTCGAGCGCCTCGGGCGCGGCGACGCGAGCGCCAAGGTGCGCGCGACCGCGCTCGTCACCCTCGCGCGGCGGCTGCGCGCGAGCGCGCTCCCGATCCTCGCCGAGCGCCTCGACGTCGACCCCTCGGGCCTGGTGGCGCGGGCGGCGGCCGAGGAGCTCGCCGCCCTCGCGAAGCAGGGCCACGTGGGTCAGCGCGAGCCGCTCCTCGATCTCCTCGTGCGGGCTGCGTCCCGCCCCGAGCTCGACGGCGAGGCCCGCGCCGTCGTCCGCCAGTGCCTCGCCCGCGTCGACGTCCTCACCGATCCCTACCTCGCCCTCGTCTACGACTTGATGAAGAGCTCCGTCGCGCAGGCGCCGGTCGGCGGCGGCGTCCGCTTCGTGGGCAAGGCCCTCGCGTCGCTCGACGACGAGCGGCTCGGGCGCATCCTCGCCGTCCTCGCTCAGGACGATTTCTCGGTCAGCGCCGACCGCGACGACGAGGCGGTGATGCTCTACCGCGGGGAGCCGCGCCGCACCGCCGCCTGGCGCGTCATCCACGAGGTGCTGCACCCCGGAGCGAGCAAGCGCCAGGCGTACCCGCACACCTGGGGCCGGAAGCCTCGCGGGCGCCTGCGCGCGCCGCCGACGGGCCTCGCCGAGATCACGGCCACGAGCGTCCCCGGCGAGCGCGTCCTCGTCTCGGGGCGCGGCGACTGGGGCCGCGAGATCCCGCTCGTGGACGACGTGCTCGCGACGAACGTGCTCAGCGGCGAGCCCGTCGCCCTCGTGAGCGACGTCGGGGTCACCATGATCTACCCCGCGCCGACGTTCGCGGCGCGCGCGCGCGGCTGGGTGCGCGCGACCCTCGGGTACGCCAAGCTCGCCGACCTGCGGAGGCGCTCGCTCGAGTCGAGCGAGTCCGCCGTGCAGGCGTCGTTCGCCCGCGAGCTGCAGGTGAAGCTCGGGGTGCGGCTCGCCTTCTTCCCCCGCACGTTCGGGGCCACACAGAGCCACGTGGCGCCGCCGCCGGAGCTCCCCTCGGCGGGGCCGCTGCCGCCGACCTCCCTCGTCCTCGCGCTCCCGGCGATCGAGCCCATCGTCCGGGATTTCTTCACCTATTCGTCGAGCATCGTCGGCAACCGGCTCCCCCACGTCGCGGCCTACGCCGCCGTCCTCCTCGCGGGGATGCTCGCGCGCGGCGCCGTCATCAAGCGCAGCATCGACGCCGACCGCAAGGCTATCCCTCTCGTGATAGGAGGATGGGGCACCCGCGGGAAGTCCGGCACCGAGCGCCTCAAGGCCGGGTTCCTCCAGGGCATGGGCTACGAGACCTTGGTGAAGACCACCGGCTGCGAGGCGATGTTCATCCACGCGATCCCGGGGATGACCGCGAGCGAGGTCTTCATCTACCGCCCTTACGACAAGGCGACGGTGTGGGAGCAGCGGAACCTGCTCGCGCTCGGGCGGCGCTTCGGGGTCCGCGCCTTCCTGTGGGAGTGCATGGCGCTCCAGCCCGATCTCGTGAACCTGCTCCAGTCGCAGTGGATGCGCGACGACTACTCCACCATCACCAACGCCTACCCCGACCACGAGGACGTCCAGGGCCCCGCCGGCTTCGACGTCGCCAGCGTCATCAGCGAGTTCGTCCCCAGCCACGGCCGCCTCTTCACCGCCGAGGACCAGATGCTGCCGATCATCCGCGAGCGCGCGCGCGATCGGCAGACCACCCTGGTGTCGGTCGGCGGCCGCGAGGCCGACCTCATCGCCGACGACATGCTCGCCCGCTTCCCCTACCACGAGCACCCGCGCAACATCGCGCTCGTGTCGGCGGTGGCCCGCGCGATGGGCGTGTCGCAGTCGGTCGCGATCGCGGAGATGGCCGACAACGTCGTCCCCGACCTCGGGGTGCTGAAGACGTACCCCACCGTCCGCCACGCGGGCCGGGAGCTGTCGTTCACCAACGGGATGAGCGCCAACGAGCGCACCGGAGCGCTCTCCAACTGGAAGCGCATGAAGTTCGACGCCCACGAGCCCGACGCCGAGCCCGCGCGCTGGATCGTCACCGTCGTCAACAACCGCGCCGACCGGGTCGCCCGCAGCGAGGTCTTCGCTCGCTTCATCGTCGACGACGTCTCCGCCCACTTCCACGTCCTCATCGGCACCAACGTCACCGGGCTCTTCGGCTACGTGCAGGCCGCGCTCGCGAAGAAGCTCGCCGAGTCGTCGCTCACCAAGGACGCGCCCCAGGCCGAGCGACGCGCGATCGCGGCTCAACGCCTCGCCGCCGCGCTCGCGTTCTTGAAGGTCCCGCGGGCGACCGCGGAGAGCGTCCTCGGGGAGATGGCGGCGGTCGGGGTCGCGCCCCCGCCGCCCGAGGTCGTCGAGCGCGCGCTCACCCCCAGCTCGTCGGCGGAGTCGTGGGCGTCCTCGAAGCAGGCGGTGGCCCAGGCGCTCGCCGGCCTCGACCCCGCGCTCGTGAGATCGATCGCCGCGCGCCGCACCGCCCGCGCGCTGGGCTCGGCGCTCGCGGAGCTCGTCGATCGCGATCCCGCGCGGCTCGACGCCCTGTTCTTCGCCGCGTACGAGGCGATGTACATGGAGACGATCGTCCCCCTGTACGACTCGACCCTGACGGGCGACCAGATCATCGACAAGATCGCGAGCTTGGTGCCGAAGGGCGCCCACGCGGCGATCATGGGCATCCAGAACATCAAGGGCACCGGCCTCGACTTCGTCTACCGGTGGGTCGCGGTGGATCGCGTCGCGCGCGCCCTCGGGCGGCTCGCGTCGGCGAGCGCCGAGACTCGCGCCGACGGGCTCCGCGAGCTCGTCGTCCACGACGACTACGGTCTCCTCGACGCGAAGATGGCGCAGGACGCGCTGCCGACCATCTCCGATCCCGAGCTCGCGGCGCAGGTCGCGGCGCTCGCCCCGCGCCTCGCCGCCATCGTCGACAAGCGCGCCGCCGCGCTCACCGCCGCGCGCGCCGAGACGTTCGGCGACAAGGTCCGCGCCTTCGTCGGCAAGACCTTCGACTACGCCGACTCGATCCGCCGGCAGAACATGGCCCGCCGCGTCGTCGACGACCTCGTGGCCGGGCGGATCTCCCACGCCCAGGCCGCGATCCGCATGCGCGACGTCGTCGCCCGCGCGAAGGGCGCGTGGATGCGCCGCAAGGTTGGCTGAGCGTCGACCCCGGATCTGCTAGAGATCGGCCCATGACGACCATCGGCGACCTCGCGGGGACATCGTGGAAGGGGACGGCGGAGCTCTGGCTCGACCCGCTGGGCAACG
>JAEUKG010000556.1 GCA_016794325.1 Myxococcales bacterium
GACGTCCCGCCCGAGCTCGACGCCGAGCGCGCCCGCCCACTCGTTCATCGAGCGGGCCGCCAGGGTCGGAAGGTGCCAGACGCGGCTCTCGGTCGGCGCGCTCGCGCCGAGCGTCGCGAGGCTCGCCACGACGTCGGGCCCGTAGGTGAACGCGTGCGGAAGCGCGGGGTCGCCGAAGCACTCGCCGGCCTTGCCCGCGAGGACACGCTGGAAGAACCGCTCCCCGAGGTGGGCGGTGACGATGCCCGGCCCCACGAAGTCGCTCGCGCGGGCGACGCTCACCACCGCCCCGCTCGCGCCGAGCATCTCGTCGGCGAGGCGCTTGCGCAGCGCGCCTTTCTTGGAGCACGGCTCGAACGGCCCCTGCGGGCGCATCGGCGCGCCGCCCATCCGGCCGAACGCGTAGAGGTTGTCGAGCGCGACGAGGTGGGCGCCGCTCGCGCGCGCGGCGGCGATCGCCGCGGACACGAGCGGAGGCAGATCGGTCGCCCACGCCGGGTAGGGGACGTTGGTGCACCCGTAGATCGCCCGCGCGCCTCGGGCGACCTCCGTCGCGAACGCGGGATCCGCGAGGTCGCCCTGGAGCACCTCCACCCCGGCGAGCGGCGCGACGGCGCGACGCGCCGCCAGCCGCACCGTGGCCCCCCGGCGCGCGAGCTCGCGCGCGAGCGCCGTCCCGATCTGCCCCGCCCCCAGAACCGCGTGGATTTCACCGTTCACGTGTCGGCCTCCGTTCGCGGAAATGTTTGCATGGAAGCATCGCAACGCAATGGAAGGCAAGGTACCCTTGCGCTGGTGCAACCCATGGCCGGGCTCCGCTGGGACGACGTGCAGCTCTTCCTCGCCCTCGTGCGCGACGGCTCGCTCGCCCGCGCCGGCGAGCGCTTGGGCCTCGACGCCTCGACGGTGAGCCGGCGGCTCGCGGCGCTCGAGCGCCGGCTGGCGGTGCGCCTGTTCGATCGGACGCGCGACGGCATGCTCGCGACCGAGGCCGCCGAGGGGCTGGTGGCCTCGGCGGAGACGATGGAGGGCGGCGCGCTCGGCTTCGCGCGCGGCGCGGAGGGGTTCGAGCGAGCGGTGGAGGGGCGCGTCCGGCTCACCGCCCCGCCGGGCTTCGCCGACGCCTTCTTGCCGCGCGTGCTCGTCGGGCTCGCCGAGCGCCACCCGCGGCTGCTCGTGGAGGTCGACGCGCGCATCGCGGTCGTCGACCTCTCGCGCCGCGAGGCGGACCTCGCGCTGCGCACGATCCGCCCGCAGGCGGGAGACCTCGTGCAGAAGCGCATCTTCGTCACCCGCACGATCCCCGTCGGCGCCCCGTCGTACGTGGCGTCGCTCGGCACCGTGGCCGACGCCGAAGGGGCGCGGTGGATCGGCTACGGCGAGGAGCTCGGCTCGATCCCGCAGGCGCGGTGGATGTCGACGCACGTCCCGCGCGAGCGGCGCGCGCTCCTCACCAGCTCGCTCACCCTCCAGCTCGCGGCCGCGGAGGCGGGCCTCGGGCTCGTCCTCGCGCCCGCGCCTTACACCCGCGCCTTCGACGTCGTGCCCGCGCGGATGGGGCGGCGCCTCGCCGCGAGCCTCGCCGCGTTGCCCGAGGACGAGCTCTTCTTGGTGGGGCACCGCGCGCAGCGGGACGTGCCTCGCGTCGCGGCGGTGTGGCGCTACCTCGACGAGGCGTTCGCCGAGATGGCGGCGGAGCTCAGCCGCGCCCAGCGGCCTCCACCCGATCGACGAGCGCCGCGCTCCCGCTGAAGACCACGGCGTCGAGGAGGTTCTCCTCGCCGACGAGCGCGAGCGCGGGGTGGTCGCGGCGGACGACGAGCACGCCGCCCGCGTCCTCGAAGCCGCACGCGCGGGCGCCCGCGACGGACCCCGCGTGCCAGAGCGCCTCCGCCGGCGTGCCCTCGCGCGGCGCGAACGTCACTCGGCTCTTCGTGCGCAGCCGCTCGAGCGTCTCGAGGGCGCGCACGTCCTCGATGACGTCCGACATGACGTGGCTGTCGACTCCGGTGCAGAGCGTGGCGCCGGCGGCGCGGAGCGCGCCGAGGTCGGGGATGCCGTCGCCGAGGTCGCGCTCGGTGGTGGGGCACACGCAGGCGAAGCCCCCGGCGTCGCCGAGGAGGCGCGCCTCGTGGGGCAGGAGGTGGGTGGCGTGGACGGCGACGAACCGCGGCGAGAGCGCCCCGAGCTCGGCGAAGAGCTCCATCGGACGCTTGCCGGTCTCGCCCACGCACTCCTCGATCTCGCGCGGCTGCTCGGCGACGTGGGCGTGCAGGGGGACGTCCTCCCGCGCGGCCCAGGCGGCGAGATCGCGGATCCACTCCGGGGGGACGGCGCGCACCGAGTGCGGGGCGAGGCCCACCCGCACGTCGTCGGCACCTTTGTATTTTGCACGCAATGCCTCGACGTCGCGCACGACCCAGTCCGGCGACGGATCGCAGAACCGGCGCTGCCCGGGCTCCGCCGCGCGGCCGGGGCCGGCGCGGTGGTAGGCGGCGCGGAGGAGGGCCACGCGGACCCCGACCCGGCGCGCGGCGAGGACGATCGCGTCGCTCATGATGGTGCGGTCGTCGTAGGGCGTCCCGTCGGGTTGGTGGTGCACGTAGTGGAACTCGCCGACGGTGAGGACCCCCGCCCGCTTGAGCTCCGCGAACGCGACCGTCGCGATCTCGAGGAGCGACTCGGGCGTGAGCGCGTCGGCGGCGCGGTACATCTGCCCGCGCCACGTCCAGAAGTCGTCGGCGGCGCCGCGCTGGGCCGCGGCGGGCCGCTGCGACGTCCCCCGCATCGCGCGCTGGAAGGCGTGCGAGTGCGCGGTGGAGAGGGCGGGCAGGCGCACCTCCGTGGGGGAGAGCCTCATCATGGGCCGAGTGTACTATCATGGCGAAAGTGGCGGACGAAGCCGAGGTGACCATCCGGGAGAGGCCGCGGGCCGACGAGGAGACCGTCGACTTCGCCCGCGGCGGCCCCGCGAGCGGGGAGGGCGCGCCGGCCGGGCTCGTCGCCCCGATGGTCGCGGGCTACGAGCTCGTTCGGCTCCTCGGTCGCGGCGGGATGGGGGCGGTGTGGGAGGCGCTGGAGCTGAAGTTCGATCGGCGCGTCGCGCTCAAGGTCCACCTCGCGCCCGCGGACGAGAGCGCGAGCGCGTCGAGCTCCCTCGGCGCCCCCGACGAGCTCTTGCGGGAGGCCTACCTCGCCGCCAAGGTCGACGACCCGAGCATCGTCCGCGTCCACGACGTCGGTCTCACCCTCGACGGCCAGCCGTATTTCGCGATGGATTTCGTCGAGGGGTCCGATCTGTCGGCCCTCCTCGCCGAGGGCCCGCTGCCGGCGCCGCGCGCGATCGCGATCGCGGTCGACGTCGCGCGGGCGGTCGCCGCGGCTCACCACCACGGGGTCATCCACCGCGACATCAAGCCGCGCAACGTCATCGTCGACGCGAGCGGGCGCGCGCGCGTGCTCGACTTCGGGATCGCGGTGACGGTGCGCTCTCCGCTCGCGCTGCGCGCCGCGCTCGCGGGCTCCCCCGCCTACATGGCCCCGGAGCAGGCGCAGGGCTCGCCGGCGGGCCCGGAGGTGGACATCCACGGCGTCGGCGTCACGCTGTTCGAGATGCTCACGGGCCGTCGCGCCTACACGGGCCCGACGATCGACGACGTCCTCCTCGCGGTCGCGAGCGGGCCCGTGCCGTCGCTGCGCGAGCTCTTGCCCGACGTCCACCCGGACGTCGAGCGCGTCGTCGCGCGCGCGATGGCCAAGGACCCCAAAGACCGCTGGCGCAGCGCGCGCACGCTCTTCGAGGCGCTCTCGGCGCTCCTCGAGGGGCGATCGATCGACGACCTCGAGCGCGCCGCCGGTCCGTCGTACGTCCCTCGCGCCGTGACGCCGCGGCCGCCCGGGCTCAAGCCTCGACGCGAGGACGCGAAGAAGAACTTCCGGTGGTCGTGGTCGCTCCGGTCGTCGCCGGAGGCGCTCTGGCCGTGGGTCGCGAACACCGACCGGTTCAACAAGGCGATCGGCCTGTCGGCGGTGGACTTCACCGACGACGCGCGCGAGGCGGACAAGGAGGTCGTCCGCTCGGGCAAGATGCGCACGCTCGGGATGAACATCGAGTGGCGCGAGTATCCCTTCGAGTGGGTGAAGGGTCGCGAGCACGCCGTGTTTCGCCTCTACCGCGCCGGCCCCATCTCTGCGCTCTGGAACCGCGTGACCCTGACGCCGCGCGACGACGGCGGGACGGAGCTCGTCCACGAGGTGTCCATCCTCCAGCGCGGGCTCTTGGGGACGGTGGCGGCGTTCTTCGAGATCAGCCAGAAGGCGGGCCGGAACATGGACCGCGCCTACCGGCACCTCGACGAGGTGCTCGCGGCGGGCAAGGGCGAAGACCCGTTCGAGCGCCCCTACATCCCGACCGCCGAGGAGGCGGAGATCGTCGAGGGTGGCGTGAGGCGCCTGCGCCAGGAGTGCGGCTTCGGCGAGCGGATCCTCGGGCAGCTCGAGGACACGCTCCTCCACTCGCCGGCCCAGGTGCTCGCGCAGATGCGGCCCTACGAGATCGCCGATCGGTGGGGGGAGGGTCGCGCCGAGACGCTCGACCTCTTCCTCCACGCGCGGGGCGTGGGCCTGCTCGACCCGGTGTGGGACGTCGTGTGCCCTACGTGCCGCGTCGCTCACGAGGCCGTCCCCAGCCTCGATCACGTGCGCCGCCAGGGCACGTGCGCCGCCTGCGCCACCGCGTTCGAGCGGGATCTCGCCGAGAGCGTGGAGCTCGTCTTCAAGCCCGTGCCCGCGGTCCGCCGCGTCGAGCGTGAGACGTATTGCGTCGGCGCCCCGGCGCTCCGCCCTCACATCCTCGTGCAGCAGGTGCTCGACCCGATGGAGGAGCGCGTGGTCACGGTCTCCCTCCCGCGCGGCACCTACCGGGTGCTCACCGCGCAGGGGGCTCGCGGCGGCGAGATCGTCGCGAGCGCCCTCGGCTACGAGCGCGCGGCGCGCGTCGCGATCTCCGAAGAACGGGCGGAGGTCACGCCGCTCACCGTCAAGGCGGGTGAGCTCACCCTCACCCTCCAGAACGACACCGACCGTGAGCAGACGGTGCGGCTCGAGATCCCCGGGGCCCGCGGCGACGCGGTGACGGCGGCGGCCGCGCTCACCCACCCGACGTTCCGCGAGGTCTGCGCCGACGAGATGCTCGCCGCCGGCGAGCACCTCGCGGTGAGCCGAATGGCCTTCTTGTGCGTGGACCTGCCCGCGCGCGAGCACTCCTTCAAGGAGCTCGGCGACGTGAGGGCCTACGAGCTCTACGCGTCGCTCCACGAGGTCGTCGCCGAGGCGGCGCGACGGGAGGAGGGGGTGGTGATGCCGGCGAGCCTGGCGTCCGACGCGATCGTCTGCGCGTTCCCGTCGGCGCTCCGCGCCGTGCGGGCGGCGGTGGGGGTGGCGCGCGCGGCCGAGGGCCGGCCGGGCGAGCTCGCGATCCGCGCGGGCGTCCACGAGGGTCGCTGCATCGCCCTGTCGCGCACGCGCGACGTCGAATATTTCGGCCAGACGCTCCACCGGGGGATGGCGCTGCTCCGCGATGCTATCCGTGGTGGTATAGCTCTCTCCACCGCCGTCGCCGGGGAGCGGGCGGTGATGGCCTTCCTCCGCGACGAGGGCCTCTCGTCGCAGGTGGTCCAGTCGAGCGACGCCGCCTATGGGGGCAGGCGCGTCACCTTGGTGTCGCTGCACGGCGCGAGCCTGCCGCGCTCGCTGCGAGCGCCGCCCTCTCCGAAGGCCGGCTGAGGTCGCGGCCCGGCGCCGCCGCTATTGGCGCATGTGATCGTTGCTCGCCCGGGTGACGTAGAAGTGCCGAGGCCAATGGCGGAAGTATTCGGCGCGCAGCACCGGCGCGCCGTCGCCAGGATCCGGGGACTGGTCGAACCGGCCCACGACGCGCACGAGCGACCCCGTCCCCACCGACTTGTCGCCGTTGTCGTCTTCACCGGTCAACATGACGCGCGCGTGGGCGACGCCGAAGTCCTTGTCGCTCACCGTGACGCGGCAGGTGTCCTCGTCGTTGCCGTTCGCGCAGAGGTTCCGCGGCTCGAGCCGCCGCACGCTGAGGGTGAGGTAGGCCGCGCCCGCGGGCCCCGGGGCCCGCGAGGTGACGATCCCGAAGAACACGGCGCGACCGGCCTTCCACTTCTCGGGCTCGCGCCCGTACATCACCGGGTCGTATTCGCGCGCGCCGGACACCGCGCGCTCCTCGTCCGACAGCGCCTCGTAGCGCGCGGTGTGGCCGTACGGCCCGCCGCTGCGGCAGCCTGCGGCGACGAGCGACAGAAGGGCGAAGAGACCGAGGGTCCGCGTGTGCGCCTTCATTTCGGCCCGTTGTAACACGCCGTCAGCGGGAGGTGCAGTCGAGGGTGCCCTTGCCGAGGGCGCCACCGTCGGGCGTGTCGGCGAGCCCGGCGCACGGCGCGCCGTGGACGCCCGCGACCACGGCCGGCGAGGCGGCGCAGGAGGAGCACGCGACGAGCACGCCCGGCGTCTTGCCCGGCAGGCCGCGCCGGTAGCCCATGCACGCCGCGCCCGGTGCGTCGGCGCGGAAGTAGAAGCCGGACCCGGCCTTCGACTCGGACGCGCACGCCGCGCCCGCCCACGCCTGCGGGCACAAGAGGAGCTTCTTCTTGGTCTCGCACCGGCAGAACGAGGGGACACGCGACGCCTCGGGGCAGAGCGGCTGCCCCGCCTCGTCTTTGCAGACGCAAGACGCGGACGGCGCCGGCGCGACGGGGGCGACAGAGCTCGACGGCGGGGCCGCGCTCGCTCCGGCCTCCGCCGACGGCGGCGCGGTCACCGCCGACGGGGCCTGGCTGGCCACGGGGGCGGGCTCCACCGGCGCGCGGCCGCGGAACGCGAAGAGGAAGACCCCGCCGAGCGCCGCCGCGCCGAGGACCATCGCCGCGCCGATGCCGAGGGCGCTCGCGTTCGCCGCCGGGGCCGGCGGCGGAACGACGACCTTCTGCGTCGACGACGTCGGCGCCGTCGGCGCGGGGGCGCCGACGAAGGGCTTGAGGGCCCGCGCCACGTCGCCCATCGTCGGGAACCGCCCCGACGGCTCGAGGGCGAGCGTGCGGTCGACGATCGCCGAGACCTCGGGAGGGACGTCGGCCGAGGGCTCGATCTTCGGCGGCCGGAGCGCGACGGGGTCGATCGATCGTCCGGTCAGGAGCTCCCACGCGAGGCATCCCCATCCGTATTGGTCGGCCCGCGCGTCGACCTCGGCGCCCACGCGCTGCTCGGGCGACATGAAGCCCGGCGTGCCGACCACGTGCCCCTCGGCGGTCTTGAAGCTGCCCGACGGCGGGAGATCCTGGCGGCGCTTGGTGAGGCCGAAGTCGAGGAGCTTCACCTCGCCCCGCGGCGTGATCATCACGTTCTCGGGTTTGATGTCGCGGTGGAGGAACCCGCGGGCGTGCGCGAAGTCGAGGATGTTGGCGATCTCGAGGAGGTACCGGAGCTTCTGCGCGAGCGGCGGCCGCGCCCCCGCGTCGGTCATGTCGCGGAGCGTCGCGCCCGCGACGAGCTCGAGGACGGCGTAGGGGATGCCCTCGTGCTCACCGACGTCGTGGAGCTCGACGATGCCCGGGTGGCGCAGCGCCGCGACCGCGCGCGCCTCGCGGAGGAAGCGGGCGACGCGCTCGGAGTGGGTCATCGGCTCGAGGTCCTCGCCGATCGGGACCATCTTGAGCGCGACGTCCCGATGGAGCGTCTCGTCGCGCGCTTTGTAGACGACGCCCATCCCGCCCTTGCCGATGCGTCCGACGAGCGTGTAGCGGCCGATGCGTCCGCCGAACGGCAGCGGGCGGTTGCTGTTTCCGGTGGGCGAGCGGGACATGGGCCCGAGATCCTTCGTATCGTGGTCCCCCGCCCGCCCACAAGGTGGTCGAGGCTCCTCGGCGGCGCCGAGCGGCGCGAAAACGCCCTCGCCGGAGCGGCCCCCCGTGCGACAATCCGAGCACCATGCACCTCGAGCGCGCTCGGCTCCGCTACCTCTCGGCTCTCGGTCTCGCGCTGCCCGCGGTGGCGGCGTGCCGGGAGCCCGCCCCGCCGATCACCGCGACGGTCGACGACGGGGGCGCGGGAACGACCAGCGTCCGCACCACCGACCCCTCCAGTCGCCAGACGCCGCCGCCCGGCACCGGCGATGGCCCTCGGCTGCCCGATCCGCGGCTGTCGCTCCCGACGTGCCCGACGGGGAAATTCTGCGTCCCCGAGCCGTCGAGCGTCGACGGCAAGAGCGCGGCGCCGGCGCCGTACGCCAAGTGCGCCGCCGTCACCGAGCACCCGGAGGACAAACCCGACGCTGGCTTCCGCATGCACCGCAGCGTGGTGTTCGACGCCGACGGCACCAAGTCGGCGCGCGTGAAGGACGCGACGGCGTGTTGCTACACCTGGGTCATCCCTTGCCCCGGCGGTCGCGCCTTCCGCGACGATCGCGGCGACGCGGTGGTCGCTGGCAGCAGTCGACGTCGGGACTGGGCGCCTCCCTTCGCCTTCGAGGCCGGCTCCCTCGACGCCGCCGCCCGCGCGGCGCTCGCGGAGCACTGGACCCGCGAGGCGCTCTACGAGCACGCGTCCATCGCGTCGTTCGCCCAGCTCACGCTCGATCTCCTGGCGTTCGGCGCGCCGCCCGCGCTCGTGGCTTCGGCCCAACGCGCGGGCCTCGACGAGGTGGAGCACGCGAAGAGCGCGTTTTCGCTCGCGGCGGCCTACGGCGGCGAGCCCGTGGGCCCCACGGCGCTCGCGGTCACGCCGTGCGCCGCGGTGAGCCTCGCCCACCTCGCGCGGACCACGTTCATCGACGCGTGCGTCGGCGAGTCCGTCGCCTCGGCCTACCTCGCCGACCGCGCGCGCACCGCCTCGGACGTCGAGCTCCGCGCCCTCTTCGCGACGATGGCCGACGACGAGGAGCGCCACGCGGAGCTCGCCTGGCGCATCGTGGCCTGGGCGCTCGCCGAGGGCGGCGCCGAGGTCGCGGCTGCGCTGCGCGAGTCCGCCGACGAGGTCGCGGCGGAGCTCGCCGAGCTCGACGCTCTCGGCGAGGCGGGTGAGGCCACCTCGGCGACCATCCTGCGGGCGGCGGTGCTCCGCGAGATCGCGCTTCCGTGCGCGTCGGCTCTGCTCGAGAAGACTCCGCGCTCGACCCGCGAGGCTGAGGCTCCGAGCGTGACGACGGCGGCCTCGTGACCCCCGGGCGCGGGGCGGGGTCTCGGGTGGCGTGGGCAGCGCTCGCTCCCTTCGTCCTCGCGGCCTGCCCGTCGCCGGAGCCTTCGGCGGCCCACGCGCCGAGCGCGTCGGCTCCGGCTGTGGCCAGCTCGAGCGCGCCGTCTCCTCGGCCGCCGTGCCCGGGCGGTGGCCTCGCGTTCGGCGACCTCGACGACGACGTCCGCCTACCCCGGGGAAGCGAGGTCGCACAGGTCACGCTCGAGCCTGCGATCCAGGGCCGCCCGCTCGACGCCGCCGGCCTCCGCGCGATGCTCGACGCGGCCGTCCGCGTCTCACGGTGCGATCCGAGCGTCCAGATGTTCCACTACGGCCCGTGGACGAGCGGCTCGTTCACCACCTCCGGAGGGCAGCGGTACACGGTCCAGCTCTTCTTGGGCGGCCGTGGCGTGCTGACCACCCCCGACGGGCGCCGGACGATGTTCGACGCGACGCTCCCGCCTTCGAGCGACGCCGGGCGCTGAGCGCGGCCGCCCGTCGTCCGTCACCGCGCGCGGGAGGCCGCGCGCGCGAGCTCGGTCGCGGACGCCACCGCCGCGCGGACCTCGGCGAGCGGCGCGCGATGGGGGAGCTCGATGGTCACCGCGTCGCGATCGAGCACGAGCTCTCGGAAGCCAGCGACCTCGCCCTCCTTCGGGGGCGCGCCCTTCGTCGGGGCGGCGTAGGCCTCGGCCAGCGGGCGGAGCTCGGCGGTGATGGCGGCGACGAGGCGCTGGGCAGCTGCGTCGTCGTTCGTCTTCACGTGCGCGAGCCAGTCCGGTTGCCACTCGACGGTCACGGTGTCGTCGCGGCGCCGACTCCGCGCCTCGAGCTCGAAGGGGAGCGGCTCCGGGAGCGCGGCCGTGATCCACGTCGCCCGGAGCGTCCCCACCGGCAGCCGCCGCTGGCCAACGATGTGTATCTTGCACCCATCGACCTCACCCGCGATCACGAAGCGATCGTCCGTGCGCGCGAGGCCGAGCTCGCCCGCGTGGTCGGCGATGGCGTCCCACGCCGCGTCGAGCGAGCCCTGCGCCCCGCGCGCGAAGCGCCCGAGCACCCACCGGAGGGTCGAGGTCGCGGCGACGATGGCGACGACGCCCACCGCGTATTGCCAGATCTCCACGCCGCGACGTCTACCACACGCGCGGCGTGCTCCGTCACTCCGCGCTGGTGGCGGACAGGAGCGCGTCGAGCTGGGCTCCCGAGAGCACCAGGGTCTCGGCCTCGTCGCTCTCGGCGCGGCGCGTGACGAGGGTGGGCACGCTCTCGAGCCCGTCGCCCGGGTCCTGCGCCTCGACGGGCGCGTGGCTGCGGACGGTGTGCGACTCGCGCTCGAGTTCCACGCTCATGCCTGCCGACCAAGCACGGACCGCGCCGCCTCCCATGGCCGCCCTCCTCGCCTGGTTTCGCGCGGTTGGGCCCCGACGCCCCCGGGCGGACGCACCCCGAGCCGAGGGGGCGCCACCCGAGGTGGATCGGCGCCGCCCCGGACACGACCCGTCACTTGTCGAGGGTGTAGACGGCGTTGTTGGACGTGAAGAAGAGCCGCTTGCCGTCGACCGCGAGGTCGGTCACGTGGTGGGCGTCGAGGTGCGCCGGCGCGGCGTTGATGCTCACGCCTTGGAGGATGACGGTGGGGTTCGTGCCGTCCTTGCACACGCGCATCAGCGTCTGCGTCTGGTTCTTCCCCGCCGACGGAGGGCCCTCGACGGTGAAGTAGACGCTCGAGCGATCGAACGCGCTCGTGCTCCCCACGAACGTGCGCCCGAGCACGAGGCGAAACGGCGGCTTGGCGGGGTCGACCGGGAGCGGCAGCCGGTAGCGGATCACGTCGGCCGCGCCGGTCTCGTCGCGCCGCCCGAGCCCGACGATCGCCAGCCCGTCTTCGTCGCGCGCCACCGACGACACGTCGAGATCGATCGGGTCGAGATCGATCCCGATCTCGACGACGTCGCCGCCGGCGGTGGGCATGCGGAAGAGGCGGGTGCGCTGGGTCTGCGTCGCGATGTCCCAGTTCGTGGTGAAGAAGAGGTCTCCGCCGACGACGATCGGGCGCCATCCGTGCCGATCGAACGGCCGTGACCAGTTCTCGATCCCGGTGCGGAGGTTCACGCTCGCGATGCGCTCGGGCGCCGGGCACGGGGCGGTCACGCAGTGCTGGATGTCGAAGACGTAGGCGGTGTCGCCGGCCACGGCGTGGCTGAAGTCGTTTTCGGTGCCGTAGACCGGGATCGCCGCGTCGCCCTCCCCGCGGAAGGTGAGGCGGAGCGGGGACGTGCTCGCGTCGCGCGCGTTCCAGTAGAGGCGGTCGCCCATCACCATCCGCGTGTCCTCGTCGACGCGCTTCGCGTAGGCCTCGAACGTGGCGCCGGGCGCCGCGCGCCCGCGGTAGATGGTCAGGCGCTCGTCGCCCTTCGGGGCGAGGAGCGCGGTGTAGACGTCTTTGCCGACGCGCAGGAGGCGCCCGCCCGGCAGCCCACCCCCGCGGTGCGCGGCGTCCGGGGTCCACGCCGAGAAGAGCAGGGTGGGCGCGCCACCCGGGGGCTTCTTGCAGTCGCCCTCCGGGATCGCGTCGAGGGGGAGATCGGGCGCGTCGACCTCGGGGGCAGGGGTCGCCGCCGGTGCGTCGTCGCGCGCCTCGGTGCGTCCGCACGCCGCGATGGAGATCGCGACGAGCGCCGCGCGCGCGATCCGACCCCGACCCCCGATCGACTCGCGCATCGGGTCATCTTGGCACACTCCGCAAAGGTCGGCAGCTCGGCGGCCGCCTCGCGTCGCTCGTGACCCCGGGGCGCCTCCGCTCCGGATAGTCTCGAGGTGATGCCTCGCAACGCCTTCACCGCGCTCGCGCTCGTGGCCCTCTCCGCGCTCGCCGCCTCGTGCTCGGGCCCGGCCCCGAGGCCCGCGTCGAGCGGCCAGCCGGCCGCGTCGTCGCCGTCTCCCGACGCGGGCGCGCCCCGCCCGCCGGCCGCCGCCGTCGCGCCCCTCGCGCGACCGGATCTCGGCTTCGATCTCGCCCTCGGCCGCGGCCACGCCTGCGCCCGCAAGGAGGACGGCGGCGTGTGGTGCTGGGGGCTCAACACGTACGGGCAGCTCGGAGACGGGACGCGCTTCGAGCGCGCGACCGCGGCGAGGGTCCGAGGAATCACCGACGCCGCCGCGGTCGCGACCGGCAACATGTTCTCGTGCGCTCTGCACGCGACGGGCGCGGTGTCGTGCTGGGGCGCGCGCGCCGCCGCAGGGCCCGGGGCGTCGATGGCGCTCTCGCCGGAGCCGATCGCCGGTCTCGCGGACGTCGTCGCGATCTCGGCGGGGACGAGCCACGCCTGCGCGCTCACCGCCGCGCGTCGCGTGCGCTGCTGGGGCGACAACCGCGAGGGCCAGCTCGGCGACGGCACGAAGGAGGCGCGCCCGGCGCCGGTCGACGTCGTCGGCGTCGACGACGCGATCGCGGTCGCCGCGGGCGACGAGATCTCGTGCGCGCTCCTCGGGAAGGGAGGGGTCGCGTGCTGGGGCCAGACGCGGCCCAACCGTCGCGCGGACGGCCTGAGCCCGAGCCCGCTCACGCCGACCCGCGTCGTCGGCGCCGACGACGCGGTGGCCGTGAGCCAGGGGTTCTTGCACACGTGCATCCTGAGGAAGAGCGGCGCGGTGGCGTGCTGGGGGTGGTTGGGCCAGTCGACGGCGGAGGCGCGCAGCGCGCCGACCGACGTCGCGGGGATCGCCGGCGCCGTGAAGATCGCCGCGGGCAGCGGCGCGCGCTGCGCCTTGCTCGGCTCCGGGGAGGTCCGCTGCTGGGGGACGAGCAACACGAAGGGAGAGCTC
>JAEUKG010000525.1 GCA_016794325.1 Myxococcales bacterium
GAGCCGGCGTGCTCGACCGGCGCCGTCACCCAGTCGACCCGGCCCGGCGCGACGAAGAGCCGGTTGCGGTGGCCCCAGGTCCGCCGACAGAACTGGAAGTCGTCGAGGAACACGAAGAGGTCCACCGAGTCGGCCAGGGCGATGTAGCCGAGCCAGGGCATGAAGGTGGGCTGCATCAGGGCGACGCGCATCAGGGCTCCTCCACGACGCGAGGGTCGCGCTGCCGGACGTGCGCGTTGATCGCCGCGAGGGAGGCGTGCGACCGGACGTGGGCGACGATGGCGCCGTGGGGGACGGGCCGAGCGTCGAGATCGAGGGCCGCGTAGAGCGCGCGGACGAGGGCGAGGTCGGCCTCGGTGTCCACCGTCCAGCGGAGGTCCGAGTTGTCCTCGGAGTCGCTGACGCCGCGGGCGCGGAAGAGCGCGGGCGCCTCGCCGTAGATGAACCAGGTGACGTGCTCGCGAGCGGGCCGCGACGTCGCCATGCGCTCGACGCGGAAGAGGACGTCGGCGAAGAGCGCCTCGACGTCGAGGCCTCGGGGGAAGGTGGGCGTGGGGAGCTCCGTGCTCGCGTAGTCGGAGCTCGGATCGCGCTCGAGCGCCGACACCACCCGATCGATCACGGCCGGATCGACGAGCGGGCAGTCGGCGGTGAGCCGGACCACGAGGTCGGCCCGCGCCTCGCGCGCGGCCGCGGCGTAGCGACCGAGGACGTCGGTCTCGCTGCCGCGGAAACACCCGACCCCGGCGGCGCGCGCGAGCTCGGCCACCGCGTCGTCGGCGCCCTCGGTGGTGGTGGCGACCACCACGTCGTCGATCCGCCGCGCGCGGCGCGCGCGATCGATGACGCGACGGAGCATCGGCGCCCCTGCGACGTCGGCGAGGACCTTGCGCGGGAGCCTCGACGAGCCCGTCCTCGCCTGGATGATGGCGACCCGCCTCATCCGCCCTCCATCGCCGACGCGAGCGCGTCGATCACGCGCTCGACGTCCCCGTCGCTCAGGCTCGGGTGGCGGGGCCGCGAGAAGCTCCCCGCGTAGTACGCCTCGGCTCCGCCGAGCGCGGCGTCGTGCGCGCGCGGCAGGCGGCGGTGGTACGGCTGCCACGGGATCGGGAAGTAGTGCACCTGGGCGTCGACGCCGCGGGCCGCCATGCGCTCGAAGGCCGCGCGGCGGCGCATCGCGAGGTCCGCGAGCGCCTCGCCGTCGCGACGAGCGAGCGTGACGACGTAGATGTGGAAGGCGTGGTGGCGGCCGGGGATCCTCGCGAGCGGCGCGACGGCGCCGGCGAAGGGCGCCTCGGCGAGGACCGCGTCGTACCGCGCGGCGATGGCGCGGCGGCGCGCGACGAAGGCGTCGAGCTTGGCGAGCTGGGAGACGCCGAGGGCGCACTGGACGTCGGAGAGGCGGTAGTTCCACCCGAGGTCCTGCTGCTCGTAGTACCAAGGCCCGACCATCGGGTCGTCCGGCCCCCGCTCGAAGCGCGAGGCGTCGCGGGTGACCCCGTGCTGGCGCAGCTCGCGGGCGCGCCGCGCGAGGTCGGCGTCGTTGGTGAGGATGGCCCCGCCCTCTCCGGTGGTGATGTGCTTGACGGGATGGAAGCTGAACACGGCGGCGTCGCCGTGAGCGCAGCTCCCGACGACGTGGGTCTCGCCGTCGACCTCGTAGCTCGCTCCGAGGGAGTGCGCGCAGTCCTCGACGACGAGCGCGCCCCAGCGCCGCGCGACCCGGAGGAGCTCGACGCGGTCGTAGGGCTGGCCGGCGAAGTCGACCGCGGCGATCACCCGCGGCGGGGCGCCGCGGCGCGCGCGGCGCGCGCACACCTCGTCGACCGACGCGGGATCGAGCCGCGCGGTGCCCGGGTCGACGTCGGCGAACGCGACCTCGGCGCCGGTGAGGACGAAGCCGTTGGCGGTGGCGAGGAACGAGATGGGCGTGGTGACGACGGAGTCGCCGCCGCCGACGCCCATCGCCCGCGAGAGCACGTTGAGGGCGGCGGTGGCGCTGCTCACCGCGACCGCGTGCCGCGCGCCGGTGCGCCGGGCGAGCGCCTCCTCGAACTCGACGACGCGCGGGCCTTGGGTGAGGTTCGCGTCGCGCAAGCACGCGCTCACGGCCGTGACGTCGGCCTCGTCGACGGTCTGCCGACCGTAGCGGATCCGCGAGAGCGTCATGCCGCCTGCTCCCAAGGGTGGAAGTCGGTGGCGACGTGGCGGCGGATGAGCCACCGGAGCTCTTCGACGCCGAGCCACTCGGTGTTGGTCGAGCTCTGGTAGTGGAAGTCGGGCGCGCACGGCACGGCGTGCCGACGCTCGACGAGATCCTCGGCGCCCCACCCGAGCCCGCTCGGCACGATGACGTAGTGGCGGTCCAGCTCCACCGTGCTCATGGCGTCGGTGGGGGTGATCATCTCCTCGTGGAGCTTCTCGCCCGCGCGCACGCCGACGTGCTCGAGCTTGCAGTGGGGGCCGATGGCGCGCGCGAGGTCGGCGAGCCGGTAGCTCGGCAGCTTGGGGACGAAGATCTCGCCGCCGAGCTGGTCCTCGAGCGCCATGAGCGCGAGGCCCACGCCGTCGTCGAGCGTGATGTTGAAGCGCGTCATCCGGGGATCGGTGACCGGCAAGACCCCGCTGGGCGCGAGCCGCATGTAGAGCGGGATCACGCTGCCGCGCGAGCCCATGACGTTGCCGTAGCGGACCACCGCGAAGCGGAGGTCGCGGGAGCCCCGGATGTTGTTGGCGGCGATGAAGAGCTTGTCGGAGCAGAGCTTGGTCGCGCCGTAGAGGTTCACCGGCGCCGACGCCTTGTCGGTCGAGAGCGCCACGACGCGGCGCACGCCCTGGTCGAGCGCGCACTCGATCACGTTCTGGCCGCCGAGCACGTTGGTCTTGATGGCCTCGAACGGGTTGTACTCGAGGGCGGGCACCTGCTTGAGGGCGGCGGCGTGCACCACCGCCTCGACCCCCTCCATCGCTCGCCGGAGGCGGCCCGCGTCCCGCACGTCGCCGATGAAGAAGCGAAGCCGCGAGTCGCGGAACACCGGCTCCGACGCCATGTCGGACTGCTTGGCCTCGTCGCGCGAGAAGACGACGACGCGCGAGACCTCGGGGTGGCGGTCGAGGAGCGTCCGGACGAGCGCGCGCCCGAACGAGCCCGTGCCGCCAGTGACGAGGATGGAGCTCACCGAGAGCCGAGGCGGCTCGAACGTGGCCTCGAGCTTCAGCGACGTCGGATCGAACGCCATGGCCCAACCGAGTAGCAACGCGCGTGCCCTCGAGTTGGCCCACAAAATGTAGCGATATCCAGCCCTTGCGACCGATGGCAGCGTCAGCGCGCTGGCGCCCTCGTCACGCGCGTGACGCGGAGCGCGCGCCGAGCACACCCGCGGCCCACTCGCCCT
>JAEUKG010000542.1 GCA_016794325.1 Myxococcales bacterium
CTCACCCGACGCTCTGCTATATCGGCGCCCATGAGCGGACGCTACGGCATGACCTTCGCGAGGGACTCGATCGAGCGCGGCGAATACGAAGAGGCGATCGCCGCCGCGACCGAGGCGATCACGTCGGGAGACGCTGGCCCGGAGCCTTGCTTCGATCGCGCCCGCGCCTACGAGCTCCTCGAGCGCTACGACGAGGCCCTCGACGACTTCGAAGAGGCGACCCGGCGCAACCGAGCCACCAAGGAGATGAGCCCCTTCGAGATCGACGACGCCTACTTCTCCGCGGTGGTGGCGGCGGCGCGCGCGACCTCGAAGGAGCGCGGGGTCGCGCTGCTGGCCCGCTACCGCGCGTTCGCAGTCGACGGCGCCCACCTCAAGGAGAGCGTCGAGTGGGAGCTCCGCCTGACCGGTAAGCTCCCGAGCTTGCTCGACAAAACGAAGGACGCCGACGCGACCTGACGCGGGCCGCCGGCCCCGTCAGGTGAGCTCGAACAGCAGCCGGGTGCGGCCGACGATCAGCTCGTCGCCGTGGACGAGCTCCTGCTCGCCCTTGATGCGCACGAAGACGCCGGTGCGTGACTCGAGATCGGTGAGGACGATGCTGCCCGCCTGCTCCTCGAGCAGGCAGTGCTGCTCGCTCACGAGCGAGTCGTGGGCGAAGACGAAGTCGCCGACCGCCGAGCCGAAGAGCATCGTCGTGCCGCGCGCGACCACGCACGCGCCCTTCGCTCCCCCTTCGAACACCTGGACGACGCGGAACGACGACGGCCATTTCGGCGACGAGTAGAAATAGGTGGGCGCCGGATCCGGCGCGTCGTCGGCGACCGGGTTCCGCTCCACCGCGAGGAGCTGGTCGCCGACGATGAACTCGTCGCCGATCTCGAGCTCGACGGGCTGCTTGATGCGCAGGTAGACGCCGTTGCCGGCCTCGAGGTCCTGCAGCCACACGCGCCCCTCGATCCACCGGAGCTGCGCCTCGCGCGGGTGGCAGAATTTCTCGCCCGGCAGGGCCACGGCGCCGTCGCGCCCGATGATCGCGCCCTCGCCGTCGGGCTCGTAGAACGCGGGCCCGCCGGTGAGGCTGCGCTGCACCGAGAGCCGGTAGCGCGGCTTCGCGGGCGGCTTGCCGAGCATGGCGTCGGCCATCGTGAGCTCGGGGCCGGGCGGCGGCGGCGCGACCGACGGCACGGCCTCGCGGGCGCTCGCCTCGGCGCGGGTCGCGCGCTTCGTCGCGAGCTTCTGCACCTCGGTGCGCGGCGTCTCTTCGAGGGTCTCGATGCCGCCGATGGCCTTGCCGTCGATGACCGGATCGAACCGCCCCTCGCGCAGCATGATCGCCATCTCCATGTGCTGGCCCTTCATGAGCTGGCGCACGTACATGGCGATGTCGGACCGCGACACCTCGGCGGCGTAGGAGCGCTTGTGGCTCTTGATGATGCGGCCGCCGTCGGCGAAGAGGTGGGTGATGATGTGCGGCTTGTCGAGCCCGGAGTCCTCGGTCTGGATGTGGAACGCGATGCCGCGGTACTTGACGTTGTTGTTGAAGCCGACCTGCGCCTTGCGGAAAACGGGGCGCGCGATCTCCTTCTCGAGCTTCTGGACCTCGTCGCGCGTGTAGCGGGCGATGGCCTCGTTGAGCTCGACTTGGTCCCCGGCGGCGACGCCCTCCATGCGCTCGAACGCTTGCTGCGCGACGCGCGAGCCGGGGGCGATGCGGAGCGCCTCGGCGAGGAGCTGGTGAGCCTCCGGATCGCTCGGGCCCTGGCTCGCCCACGCGGCGAGCAACGTCACCGCTTCCTCCGAGCGCCCCTTCTCCACCAGCCACTTGGCGACCTTGGCCGCGCTTTCCCGGTCCGTCACGGGCACATCATCCTTTCCCTCGCGCCCGAATACAAGCGAAGTCACCGATACTTCGGCTTTTTCTGGACGCCCCCGACGGGGGGGCCGACCTCACCCTCCGCGCGGGGTCTGCGGGGCGTAGAGGGAGAGCTTGCGGACGTTCTCGTTCACCTCGAGCG
>JAEUKG010000548.1 GCA_016794325.1 Myxococcales bacterium
GGGACGACGCGCACCGCGCGCGGGACGCGGCCGACACCGAGCCCACGAGCCCGCTCGTCGGGGTCGCCGGCGCGGCGGCGCTCTTCGCGAGCCTCGCGCTCGTCGGGTGGCTCGTGCGACGGGCCGTGCTCGCGCGTCGGCGCGCCGAGGAGGCCCTCCACTCGACGCGGGGCGCCGCCATCGGTTCGCTCTGATCCCCGCCCGGCTCGCGCTCGGTAGCGGCGGGCGCGCCCGGGCGCGCCCGAGGGGCGCGGAGGAGGACCCCTAAACCTTCCATGGAGTTAGCGAAGCCGGGCCTTGGCACCGCGCCTGCAATCCCCGCGGCCATGAAGAAAATCGCGGCTGCTTCGTTGTTGGCGCTCGGTGTGCTCGCTGTCGGATTCGCTACGCCGAACGCCGACGCCGCGCCTCCCCCCTGCAAACTCGCCCCGCCGGCTCCCTTCGGGTACATCGGCGGCAAGATCGACTCGGTGGACGGAAACGGCACCGCGAAGATCTCCTACTCCAACCCGAGGGCCATGCGCCTCTACCGCGGCGCCGACGTCTACGTCGTCACGTGCGACGGCGTCCTCGTGAAGGCCGGCAAGGGTGACGTCCGCAGCTTCGACGCGGCGTCGTCGACGCTGCAAGCGACGTTCGTCGACAAGGGCTTCAAGGCCGAGAACGCGGTCGGACAATACGTCTTCATCGACGCGGGCGGCGACAGCGCGCCGCCGGCCGGCGTCGTCTCGGTGTCCGTCACCGACATCCGCCCCGACGACGGCGACGTCCGCTTGACGCTCGGGGCCGGCGAGGAGGACGGCGTCTTCCCCGAGAGCACGGGCGCGGTCCACCTGAAGGACGGCAAGCGCGTCACGTTCAAGATCCTCACCGCGACCCGCCGCGCGAGCACCATCAAGGTGCGGCTCTCGGTGGACGACGCCCGTGAGATCGACCGCACCCTCATCAACGTCCGCAAGCCCCGGTGCTTCGGCCCCGAACCCATCGACCAGCCGGGCTCGCTGCGCGGCGTCGCTCCCGCCGGCTACGTCTTCGCCGACGGCGTGAAGGACGCGTCGAAGGGCTCCACCGTCGTCGTCGCGTCGTCGGTCAAGGCGATGAAGGGCGCGCCGGCCTACGTCCTCGACAACGGCGGCAACGTCCTCGGTGGCGCGGTGGTGGAGAGCTCGAACGGCAAGGAAGTGTCGCTGCGGATCGTCCCGCTCCCCCTCGGCGGCACGCCGAAGGCCGACGCGCTCGCCCGAGCGCGGTACGTCCTCCCCAAGGTCACGAACGCGTATTGCGGCGAGTGATCGGCTGACCACGACCGGGCCGGCGCCGATCGACCGGCGCCGCGCTCAGCGAGCGTGGAGGGGGCGGTAGAGGTCGTGGCGCCCGCTGGAGAGCACGCGCGGATCCGAGAGCATGCGGCGGAAGTCGTCGGCGACCGCCCCGTCGGTGGGCTCGGGGACGAACTTCTCCCAGGGGGCGTTGCGCCACAGGCCGACGTACGCGAACGATCGGCCTTCGAGCGGCGCGAGCATCGCCCGCGTGAACCACGTCGGATCCGTCGGCAGGTGGGCGAGGTCACGGCCGATCTCGGCGACGGCGGCGACCTTGCCGTGCCTCCGCGCGAACGTCCCCACGAGGTCGAGGTCCGCGGCGTACCCGCGGGCGAACGAGCCGTCGCCGCGGTCGTACCGGTCGAAGGCCACGACGTCGACGTACGCGTCCCCGGGGTAATACGCCTCGAGGCCGCGCAGCGAGCGCTCGGTCGGCGCGGCGGGGCAGTAGACCCACAGCGCGCTGTGGAGCCCGCGGCCGTCGCGGAGGTACGTCACCATCTCCCGCCACACGCGGGCGTACACCTCGGGCGCGTTGTCGCGCCCCCACCAGAACCAACCGCCGGTGTGCTCGTGGAACGGCCGGAGGAGGACGGGGATGAGCTCACCGCGCTCGTCCTTCAGCGACCAGAGGAGCTCCGCGAGCTCGTCGAGCATCGCTCGCCACTCCTCGAAGTGGACGCCGCGCGATCCGTCGGCCTTGCGCTCGAGGAGCTCCTCCATGCGCATGTCGGCGGGGCAGTCCGCGGGGGCGAAGCGATCGGGATCGGTGACTCGAGCCTTCGGGCAGCGCAGGTGCCAGACGAAGCTCGTGAGGATCCCCTGCCGGTGTTTGTCGATCACGAGCTCGCGCATCGCGCCGCGCCCGGCGGCGAACGCGGCGCGATCGAAGGGCTGGGTCGATCCCCGCGTGACGTTCGACAGCTCGTAGCTCACGACCGCGGGGAGCCGGCCGCCGAGCGCCTCCACGTCCGACCGCAGCGGGCCGCTCCCGTAGCTCGCGCGGCTCGACACGTCGGGCTCCTGCTGCCCGAGGAGCACGCGTCGATCGAACGCGTCGGGGCTCCGGAAATCGAAGGCGCGCAGGTTGGCGAAGACCACGCGCGCCGCCGCGGTGGCGCTCGGGTCCGCCGGCCCGCCGGTGGTGACGGCGTCCTCGGCGCTCGCGTCCTCGTCGGGCTCGGCCGCGGGCGCGCAGCCGACCGCGCCCGCGGAGGTGACGGCGGCGATGGCGGTTCGGGCGAGCCACGAGCGGAGAGCCACGCCCGCCTTCAGCAACAGTCGTGCCGTAAAATTGCAGTGCAGTTGCGCGCACGGAGCTCGGCCGAGGGGTCCGCGTGGATCGGCGCCTCCCCAGCGTCATCATCCATCGAGGCGCTGCCCCTGCGGCGTCGAACCGTGCGAAATGGAGCGTGATGGCGAAGCGAAGTCGGACGACGACGGAAGACGCCTCGGGCACGTCGGCCCTGGCCGCGCGCCGCTTCGCAGAGCAGATCCGCGAGATCGAGATCCGCGCCGGGCGGAGCGCCGTGCTCTTGCCCCGCGGGGCGACCCCGCGGAAGCTCGAACGCGCCGAGCGGGCGCTGGGGACCGCGCTCCCGCCGGAGATGCGTGCATTTTACACCGAGCACGACGGCGGCTCCCGCGCCGGGGAGGCGAACTGCGGCGTCGGCAGCCGCTCCGGAGGTCGGACGCTCCTGTCCCTCGACGGCATCGTCTCCGAGTGGCGGAAGTGGATGAGCCTGATCGAGGCCGGCGCGCTGCCGCCTCCGGCCGCCGGCACGCGCTCGAAGCTCGTGCGGACGGAGAGCTCCTGGATCGCGGGGTGGATCCCCATCACCTCCGACGGCGCCGGGAACCATCACGTCGTCGATCTCGCGCCGGCGCCGCGCGGCCGCGTCGGCCAGGTCTTCTCGTTCTTCCACGACAGCGCGACGAAGGACGCCGTCGAGGCTCCGGACTTCCTCACCTGGCTCGCCGCGCAGGCGTGGGGCGACGACGGCGACGAAGAGGACGCGCGCGGTCCGTGGCGACGCCTCGAGACCGGGAGCAAGTTCTGGGAGTGCTGCCGCGACGACTTCGTGCTCTACGTCCGGTTCGGGCCGCTCCGGGCTCGCGGCCGCGAGGTGAGCCACACGCTCGGCGACGCCGCCGAGTGCGCCGCGAAGGCGCGCCAGCTCGTCGCCGAGAAGCTCGCGAAGGGGTACGTCGAGGTCGTCGAGGCCGGCCCGCGCCGCCGCCGTCGCGGCGTGTCAGCGGCTCGGTGAAGGAGGTGTAGCTTGAGCGAGGTAGAGCCCGAGAAGGAGACCGACTGGGACGCGCACGCGGGGCTCACCACCGGAGCGAAGCTCGTGTTGACGCGCTACGGCCAGCTCTACGCCGACGCCGAAGGCGCTCGGCAGATGGGCGGGACGATCCTCGTGGGGACGGAGCTCGTGTTCCGCGAAATGGTCGGCTGCTACTGCCGCGTGGCCTCCGCGGAGGGCGTCGAGGGGTGGGCGTGGACGGGCCACCTCTCGCGGACCGATCCGCGGGTCTTCGTGGCGGTCCGCGGCAGCCCGCTGCGCGGCTACTTGGTCGGCGACCTCTACCCCGACGCGAGTGGAGGCTCCCTCACCGAGACGGTGATCGAGGTGCCGGGTCTCGGCCCGGTCCGAGCGCGGGCCGCGTCGATCCGCTCGATCGAGCTCCTCGGCCCCGGCCAAGCCACGCTCCACCTCGACGACGGCAGCACCCTCACCGGCGCCCTGCTTCGGTGCTGGATCGTGGGCAAGCACGCGCGCGTGCTCTTGGATCAAGCGGGCCCGATGACGATCGATCGCGTCGACCCGCCGCTCTGATCGGAGGCCGCGTCAGGGGACGAGATCGCGGACGTCGATCCCCGACTTCTGCGTCACGATGCGCCGGACGAGGAGCGCGAGGAACGGATCGTCCGGGGCGAAGCGGCGGAGGTCGTCGAGCGAGCGCGAGAGGATCTCGCGATCGTCGGCGGCGGCCATCGCGATCGCGCGCCACCGGAGGAGGTGCACCGTCGCCTCGACGAGCTCCGCGTCTTTGCCCTGGGCGAGGATCGCGCGGACGAGCGCGTCGCGCTGGGGGAGGAGGTCCTCCACCCCGGCGCGCCGCTCGGCGCGCCCGCCGGGCTCCGGCTCGAAGCGGGCGAAGAGGCCGCTCGGGCGGAGGTGGCGCGCCATCGCCCGGGGGTGGTTGGGCTCGTAGAAGTAGACGAGCGGCCGCGCGCCAGACAAGTCCGATAGGGATAGCTCTTCGGGCGCGCCGCCGAGGAGGACGTCTCGGTACACGGCGCCGAGCTTGGGCTCGCGCCCCAGGCTCCGGGCGGCGGCGCGGCTCCGCGCGGCGTAGAGCGGCACGAGCTCGACGTCGCCCCGGAGCGCGCCCGACACCTGCGCCGCGAGGAGGCGCCGCCCGACCTTGGGCGTCGGCACGAGGACGATCGCGCCGGCCGGGAGCGAGCCCGCCGCGGCCTCGGCCCACGTCTCGGAGGCGCCGCGCCGTCGCTCGCTCGCGCGCGAGGTCGCGTCGTCGAGGAACCGCGCGGGGAGGGCGAGCGAGAGCACCACCAGCATCGAGGCGCTCGCGCGGGCGAACGGAATGGGTGCATTCTGCACCCAGTCGATCCCCGCCCGCGCGCCGTGGCCCGCGAGCGCGAACGCGGCCGCGGTGGCGAGGAGCGCCGGGGCGCCGAAGCGAACGGGGCCCGCCGGCGCCCCGGCGGCGGTGACGACGCCGCCGAGCGCCACCACCGCGAAGAGCGCGGTCGCGATCGGCCGGGCCTCGCGGCGTCGGAGCGAGAGGGCGAGCCCGACGGCGGCGAAGAGGCCGACGAGCCACCCCCACTCGGCGCGGGCGAACGCGATGGGCGCCACCCGCGCGGCCGCGCCGCGCTCGCCCAGGAGCGCGCCGAAGGGCTCGAAGAGCACGGAGGCTTCGGGGGCGCTGCGCGCGCGGATCGCCGCGACCGCGAGGGGGAACGCGCCGAGGACCGCGGCGACGAGGACGCGCGGCGCGTGCTCGCGCACGTCGCGGGCCGCCGGCGCCCCTGCGAGCCAGGCCCACGCCGCGAGGGCGGGGATCACGACGACGGACGCGGCGGGCTCCGAGGTCGCAGCGAGCGAGAGGCAGAGCGCCATCGCCGGCAGATCGGCGGCGCGGACCCGCCCGGCCCGCGCGGCGACGACGAGGGGCGCGAGCGCGAGGAGGCTCGCGAGCGGCACCCCGGGCACCCCGCTCGCCTCGGCGATCCACGGGGCCGAAAGCATGCAAGATGCACCCATCGCGGCGCCGAGGAGCGTCCGCCGGCCTCCGCCCACGCGGTCGGCGAGCGAGGCCACGGCCGCCGCTCCCGACCCGAGCACGACGGCGCCGATGGCGCCGAGCGCGACCGAGCGGCTCCCGAGCGGAGACATCGCGGCGAT
>JAEUKG010000608.1 GCA_016794325.1 Myxococcales bacterium
GACGGCCGATTCGCGTGCATTCTGCAAGCAACGTCGGCGGGGATGGCGGGGGCGGACCCCGGCGACGCCGTGGCCGCGGCGGTGGATTGGTCGCGCGTCGACGCGTCCGCGGTCGCGCTCGACCTCGTGTACGCCCCGCCGGAGACCCCGTTCCTCCGCGCGGCGCGCGCGCGCGGGCTCCGCTGCGACAACGGGCTCGGCATGCTCGTGGAGCAAGGGGCGCTCGCGTTCGAGCTGTGGCTCCGGGTCGCGCCGCCCCGCGACGTCATGCGCGCGGCGATCGCGCCGCCCTGACGCCGGCAGAGTTCGCGGCTCGGCGGGGGCTGTGGCAGAGTGGCGCCATGGCGACCGAGGCCCGAGAAGCCGGCCCCCGCGAGACGAGCTCGAGCCGTCCGTCCGCGACCGAGAAGAGCACGCGGATCGACGGCAAGGGCCGCAACTGGCAGCGGCTCGGCTACCGCCGCATCGTCCAGCTCCTCGTCTACCTCGTCATCATCCCGACGGTGCTGCTCCTCGCGATCGGCATCATCCTGATGTTCGTCGGCGCGAGCTTCAACCTCCTCTTCGGCATCCTCACCGTGAGCTTCGTCGCGGTCATGGTGACGGGGGTGGTGCTCGTGCTCGTGTTCATCCGCCGCGAGGCGAACCTGTCGGAGCTGCAGGCCGACTTCGTGAGCAAGGTGAGCCACGAGCTCCGGACGCCGCTCACCTCGATCCGCCTCTTCGTCGAGACGATGGAGCGGACCAAGGAGGACCCCGAGGCGCAGGAGGAGTGCCGCAAGCACCTCCTCGAGGAGTCGGACCGGCTCACGAGCTTGATCGAGCGCCTCCTCGACTGGGGCCGCATGGAAGCGGGGAGAAAGGTGTATGATCTCCGCATCGAGGAGGGGCGCACCATCGTCGACGCCGTCGTCAAGGCGTTCGCCCCCCAGCGCTACCGCTCGGAGGGGCTGGATTTCTCGCTCGAGGTGCAGGGTGAGCTGCCGCGCGTGCGCGCCGACAAAGCGGCGGTGGTCGACGCCCTCCTCAACCTGCTGTCGAACGCGCGCAAATACGGGGGCACTCCGCCGAAGATCACGCTCCGGGCCTACGCGTCGGACGCCGGTGACCTCTGCATCGAGGTCGGCGACAACGGCGCCGGGATCCCCCGCGGCGAGCACGGCCGCATCTTCCAGAAATTCTACCGGATCGACGACCGGCTCTCGCGGGCGCGCGAGGGCAGCGGCCTCGGGCTCGCGATCGTCAAGCACATCGCGCGCGCCCATGGCGCGAGCATCTCCCTCCACAGCGAAAAAGGAGACGGCTCGAGGTTCACCCTCGTCCTGCCGCCGCTGCCCAAAGACGCAGCTACCGGCGGCGAAGAAATCGCGCTAGATCAGGCTCCGCGGCTGTAGCCGCGCCCAGGAGCGAGCGGACGAGGCCATGGTCAACGCCAACGGGGACAGTCAGAAGCCCCGCATCCTCGTCGTGGAGGACGACAAGGCGATCTCGGTCGGCCTGCGCATGAACCTGCAGGCCGAGGGCTACGAGGTCATGATCGCCGAGGACGGCGAGCGCGGCCTCGAGCTCGCGCGGCAGGCCTCGCCGAACCTCATGATCCTCGACGTCATGCTCCCGAAGGTGAACGGCCTGGAGGTGCTCGACACGCTCCGGCGCGAGGGGTACGTCTTCCCGATCATCGTGCTCTCCGCGCGCACCGCGGAGATGGACAAGGTGGCGGGGCTCGAGCTGGGCGCCGAGGACTACGTGGCCAAGCCCTTCAGCCTCGCCGAGCTCCTCGCCCGCGTGCGCGGCGCGATCCGCCGGTCGGCCGGCGCTCCCCAGAGCCACCGGGGCACGGTCGTGTTCGGCGACGTGTCGATCGACGCGAGCGCGCGGACGGTGCGCCGGGCCGGCCAGCTCGTCGAGTTCACCGCCACGGAGTTCGACGTCCTCATGTGCTTCGTCGCCGAGCGCGGCCGCGCCCTCACCCGCGAGTCGATCTTCCAGAAGGTGTGGGGCCCGAACCACCACGGCACCCCACGCACGATCGACAACTTCGTCCAGCAGCTCCGCGCCAAGCTCGAGGACGACCCGCAATCGCCCCGCTTCTTCCAGACCGTGCGCGGCGTCGGCTACCGATTCGACGGATGACCCCCCATGGACCAGAACCTCCTCCGCCAGTACCTCTCCAGCGTCTACGAGATCCCGACCCCCGCGGGGCCGCTCCGGGTCTCGCTCGACGGCGACATCGTGGCCGACCCGTCGACGCTCCCGGACGTGCTCACCCGGCCGTTCGCGATCCTCACCGCGTTCAACCCGCGGTCGATGCTCCTGCCGCGGAAGGTGAACGACTCCCGTCACGCGGTGCTGCGCGACCTCTTGATCCTCGGCTGCTACCGGGTCGAGGCCTGCGTGGGCTACGAGGAGGATCCCGAGGGGACGTGGCGCGAGCCGTCGTGGCTCGTCCACGGCATGGACCGCGACGAGGCGGTGTCGTTCGGCCGGGTGTTCCGGCAGAACACGATCGTCATGTGTCGGAGCGGGCGCCCGGAGCTCATCGTCACCGACCCGACCTGCGACGACCTCGGCAAGACGTTCCAGGGAAACTGGCGGATCCGCTCCTGATTCGGCGCGCCGGGGCGCCCCTCCGGCCGGGGAACGAACGGCGGGTCCGGCGCAACCAACCCGGCGGAATCCGTGCTAAACCCCGGGCTCCGAGGAGTATTTCGCCGTGGCCCAAAGCACCCCCGAGTCCCCGACCCCGAAGAGCGCGCTGCCCATGCCGAAGGGGCGCGACCTCTCCGGGCTCAAGCTCTGCGCGCGCTGCATCTACGACGAGACGGTGAAGGGCATCACCTTCGACGAGCGCGGGATCTGCGTCTACTGCCAGACGGTGGAGAACCTCCAGAAGGAGTACGCGACCGGCACGCCCGAGGGCGAAGCCCGGTTCATGCAGATCGTCGACGACATCAAGCGGGCCGGCAAGGGCAAGAAGTACGACTGCATCGTCGGCGTGAGCGGCGGCACCGACTCCTCGTACATGCTCCTCAAGGCGATCGAGTGGGGCCTCCGCCCGCTCGCGGTGCACTACGACAACACGTGGAACACCGCGATCGCGACCGAGAACATCCGAAAGGTCCTGAAGAAGCTCAACGTCGACCTCTACACCCACGTCTGCGCGAACAAGGAGGCCGACGACATCATCCGCGCCTTCTTCAAGGCCAGCGTGCCCGATCTCGACTGCGCGACCGACATCGCGCTCGCGGAGACGCTGTACCGCGGGGCGGCCAAGCACGGCGTGCAGTACGTCCTCGAGGGCCACTCGTTCATGGCCGAGGGCCTCTCGCCGCTCGGCACCATCTACATGGATGGAAAGTACATCGAGTCGGTCCACAAGATGTTCGGCACCATGCCGATGAAGACGTACCCGAACATGAAGTTCGCGGAGTTCATGAAGTGGACGCTGCGCTACCGGATCAAGAAGATCCGGCCGCTGTGGTTCATCGACTACTCGAAGGACGCGGCGAAGAAGCGCCTGAAGGCCGAGCTCGACTGGCAGGACTACGGCGGCCACCACCTCGAGAACCGCATCACCGCGTTCCACCACGCGTACTACAACCCGATCAAGTTCGGCTTCGACAACCGCAACACGGTCCTGTCGGCCTCGGTCCGCTCCGGCGTGCTCACCCGCGAGCAGGCGCTCGAGGAGTACAAGACCGCGCCCTACATGGAAGACGGGCTCGTCGAGTACTTCATGAAGCGGCTCGGCCTCTCGGAGGACGAGTTCGTGCGCATCCTGCGCCAGCCGAACAAGAGCTACCGCGACTACCCGACGTACAAGAAGCGCTTCGAGCGCCTGCGGCCGTTCTTCTACGTGCTCGCCAAGGCGCACCTCGTGCCGATGAGCTTCTACATCAAGTACACGTCGAAGAAGGAGATCTGACCGAGGGCGACGATGGCGAGCCTGTTCTCCACGGTGCGGAGCGAGCTGTCGCAGGCCGCCGAGCGGGTCGAGGATCGCGCGCTCGACGTCGTGCTCGCGGCCCTCGACCGCCTCGTCGAGCGCAAGCGCCAGAGGTTCGGGCGCGTGCTCCCGCTCGGCGACTACCTCGTCGACCGGTGGGACAAGGCGCGCCTGCTCGGCTTCGGCGAGGGCTCGAGCGTGTACGACTCGTGCCTGGTGATCGGCGCGCCCACGGTGGGCAAGGGCTGCTGGATCGGCCCCTACACCGTGCTCGACGGCTCGGGCGGGCTCGAGCTCGGCGACGAGGTGACCCTCTCCGCCGGCGTGCACGTGTACACCCACGACAGCGTGCGCACGACCCTCGACGGGGCGCCGGTCGCGCGCAGCCCGGTGAAGATCGGGAGCAAGGTCTACGTCGGCCCGAACAGCGTGATCGCGCGCGGCGTGACGATCGGCGACCGCGCGGTCGTCGGCGCGTGCTCGCTCGTGCTCGCCGACGTCCCGGCCGGCACCAAGGTGGCGGGCTCGCCCGCCCGCGTCCTCGGGAGCGTCGACCCATGAGCGTCCGGACCCGCGTCATCCCCACCCTGCTCCTCGACGACGGCGGCCTCGTGAAGACCGTCAAGTTCAAGGACGGCACCTACGTCGGCGATCCGGCGAACACGGTGCGCATCTTCAACGAGCTCGAGGTCGACGAGCTCTGCATCCTCGACATCCGCGCCACCAAGCAGCGGCGGGCGCCGAGCTGGGATCTGCTCACCGAGCTCGCGAGCGAGGCGTT
This sequence comes from Myxococcales bacterium, assembly GCA_016794325.1. Taxonomy (GTDB): domain Bacteria; phylum Myxococcota_A; class Polyangia; order Polyangiales; family Polyangiaceae; genus SXNL01. Next base: position 4,728 of record JAEUKG010000608.1, read on the forward strand.
CATGCCGCTGTCGTACGGCGGCGGCGTGCGCGACGTCGAGACGGTGGGCAAGCTCCTGCGCACCGGCTTCGAGAAGGTGATCGTGAACACGTCGGCGTTCGACCGGCCCGAGCTCGTGCGCAAGGCCTCCGACGCCTACGGATCGCAGGCGATCATCGTGTCGATCGACGTGCGGCGGAAGCTCCTCGGCCGCTACGAGGTGATGGTCGAGTCGGGCACGCGCGGCACCGGCAAGGATCCGGTCGAGGCGGCGCTGCGGGCCCAGGACCTCGGCGCGGGCGAGATCCTCCTCACCGCGATCGATCGCGAGGGCACGTGGAGCGGCCTCGACACCGGGCTCGTCGCCCAGGTGACGAAGCGGGTGACGATCCCGGTCATCGCCCACGGCGGCGCGGGCACGGTGCAGCACATCGGCGACGCGGTGCACAAGGGCGGGGCCTCGGCGGTCGCGCTCGGGAGCATGGTCGTCTTCCAGGGCAAGGACCTCGGCGTCCTCGTGAACTTCCCCGACCACGCCGAGCTGAAGCGCGCGATCCGTCGCTGACGCGGGCGGCCTTGCGCGCCCCGGCGACGCGTGTCATGTTGCACGTCGTCATGCCGCGACGCTCCGCGACCACCACGACCACCACCACCCGCACTCGATGCGGGCGGGAGCGGTGTGTCGTGGACGAGCGAGCCTGAGGCGAGACCCCACGACGACCCCCCGCCCCGTCCCCGGACGGCGCGCGGCGAGGGTCGATGGTGGCCACGTCCATGCGCCGTCTCCCGGAAAAACCAGGAGAAACGACCATGGAACACGCGATCGAACACGACCACCGCCAGCTCGGCCAAGAGCTGGATCTCTTCCACTTCCGCGAGGAGGCGCCGGGCATGGCGTTCTGGCACCCGCGGGGCCTCGCGATCGTGCAGGCGCTCGAGCAGGCCTCGCGCGACGTGTGCCGCCACCAGGGCTACGAGGAGATCCGCTCCCCGCAGCTCCTCCGGCGCCACGTGTGGGAGGCGAGCGGCCACTGGCAGCACTTCGCGGACGCGATGTTCCGCGTCGAGGATCAGAAGTGCGACGCCGCGCTCAAGCCGGTGAGCTGCCCGGGGTTCTTGCTGATCCAGAAGCGGAGCCTGCTCTCGTACCGGGACCTGCCGCTCCGCCGCTGCGAGCTCGGCGTCGTGCACCGCGACGAGGCGAGCGGCGCGCTCCATGGCCTCCTCCGCGCGCGGCAGTTCGTGCAGGACGACGGGCACATCCTGTGCGAGCCCGATCAGGCCGAGGAGGAGGTGCTCCGCTTCGCGCGGGTCGTGCCGCGCTTCTACGCCGCGTTCGGCCTCGGCCCGCCGAAGCTCGCGCTCTCGCTGCGGCCCGAGCACCGCGCCGGCGACGACGCATCGTGGGACCACGCCGAGGCGGTGCTCCGGGGGGCGGCCGAGCGCATCGGAGGACCCCTCGCCCTGCAGCCCGGGGCGGGGGCGTTCTACGGGCCCAAGCTCGAGTGGTCGCTCGAGGATCGGCACGGCCGCGCGTGGCAGTGCGGGACCATCCAGGTGGATCTGCACATGCCGAGGAGCTTCGAGCTCCGCTACGTCGCGGCTTCGGGCGCGCGCGAGCATCCGATCATGCTCCACCGCGCGCTCTACGGGAGCCTCGAGCGCTTCTTCGGCATGCTCCTCGAGCACCACGGGCGTCACCTGCCCGCGTGGCTCCTGCCGATGCAGGTCGCGGTGCTCCCGGTCGACGCCGCGCAGTCTCCCGCGGCGGAGGCGCTCCGCGGCCGGCTCGCCGCGGCCGGGGTCCGCGCGCGCGTCGACGAGGGCGAGTCGCTCTCCAAGCGGATCGCGCTCGCCCACGAGCGGGCTATCCCGTTCGTGATTGTCGTCGGCGCGCGCGAGGTGGCGGCGGGGGAGGGGGCGCTGCGGTCGGTCGGCGAGCCCCAGCGGTCGCTCCCGGTGGCGGAGCTCGCCGCCGAGCTCGCGCGCCGCGTCGCGCGGCCGCCGCTGTGGGACGACCCGTAGCGGCGGTCACTTCTTCTTGCAGTCGACGAGGGTGGGGACGCTGAAGCTCGCCTCGCCTTGCGTGCAGAGGCCGACCGTCAGGCCGTTGCACGTGTAGGCGAGGCAGCGCTTGCCGGCGACGAGGCACCCGCCGGAGCCGCCGTCCGGCGTGTCGCAGAGCTCGGGGAGGAACCCGCAAGACGCCTGGCAGCTCCCGCCGGCGGTGTTGGGGCAGCAATACGCCGCCGCGTCGGGGCACCCCTTGTACGACGTGCATGGGGTCGCCGACGCGCCGGAGCTCGAGCTGCTGGAGCTCGTCGTGCCGGCGTCGGCTGCCCGATCGGCCTGCGCGTCTCGGGCGGCTGGCGGCAGCGTCGCGTCGATGCCCGCGTCGCCGGCCGGCTCTTGGTCCCCATCCGAGTCGAAGGCAGTGCACGCGGCCGCGAGCGCGCTCGCGCCGAGCACCCACGCCATGGCGACCGTGCGTCGACCCATGCTTCACAACGTACCACGGGAGGGCGCTCGTTTCGTCGCTGCCCCTGGTCCACACGCCTGGGATCGATCGGGTCACACCCGCCGTGACTCCCCGGAAACCTGGCCATTTTTCTTGTGTGTGCCGACGCCCTACATCGGCATGGGCGGTGCAAACGGGAGCGAGCATGCGCTCCCTCCCGGCCCTCCCCGCCCTCCTCCTCGCGATCCTCCCGACCCTCGCCGCTGGGTGTGCGTTCGAGGAGGGCGCCGCCGACGACGAGGCCGACGAGGCGGCGGTCACGGGCGTCGACCCGACGCTCTTCCGGCAGACGTACCCGTGGACGGGGCGCCTCATCCTCCCACCGGCGTCGCAGCGCCGGCCCGACGGCGCGGTGCGGGTCGAGATCCACAACGCCCCGGATCCGAGCCTGCGCGGCAAGGTGCTCACGCTGGCCTACTCGGGGAGCGCCGACGTGCGCGCCCGCGCCGAGTCGGTGACCGTCGACGTGACGTTCAGCGACACCGCCAAGAAGAGCATGGCGAAGGGGAACCGACACCCGACGCGCCTCGACGGATGGAAGAAGGTCGGTCCGCTCGAGTCGCTCGCGGGCGCTCACGCGGAGGACGACGTGCTCGTG
>JAEUKG010000625.1 GCA_016794325.1 Myxococcales bacterium
CTCACCCCGAACGTCGCCATCACGCAGTCGCCCATGTACATGTCGACCATGCCGCCGTGGCGGAACACCACCTCCGAGAGCACCCCGAAGACCTCGTTCAAGAAGGCGATCGCGCGCTCCGGCGTCTCGCGCTCCGCGAACGGGGTGAAGCCCGCGACGTCGGCGAAGAGCACCGCCACCCTCCGCCGCTCCCCCTCGAGCGCGAGCGAGCCCGCGTCGCCGCTCGCGAGCGCGGCCGCGACCTCGGCGGGCATGTAGCGCCCGAGCCCGGCCTCGATCCGCGCGCGGCGGGCGATCTCCGCCTCGCTGGCCGCGATGTCCTTGGCCATCGCCTCCATCGCCCCGCCGAGCTCCTCGAGCTCGTCGCCGCTCGTCACCGGGTTCTTCGCCGAGAACTCCCGCGCGGCGTAGCGCTTGGTGAGGCCGACGAGCGACGTGATCGGGACCACCGCCCGCGAGCCGAGCGCCCACCCGAGCGCCGCCGCCGCCACCGCCGCGAGCGTGAACGCGATCGCGAGGGCGCGGTAGGTGTCTTGGAGCGCGCCGTAGGCCTCGGACTCCGGGCGCTCGACGAACACCGCCCACCCGAGCTCGGGCACCGCGCGCACCGTGCCCACGTACGGCTGCCCGGACCCGTGCACGAACGGCTCGGTGTACAGGAGCGGCTGGGTGAGCTGCGACGAGCGCCCGCGAAACAGCGCCGCCCCCTCGACCGTGCCGCCGACTGCGTACGGCGCCCGCGCGTCGGCGGCGAGGACCTGGAGCGACGACGACACGAGGACGACGCGATCGCGCCGCTGGAAGCGATCCTGCGAGGCGTCGCCCACGACGCGCGACAACGTCTGGGGATCGAGATCGCCCGCCACCCACCCGCGGCGCTCGCCCCCGGCGCCGAGCGGGGTGACGTAGCGCGCGCGGAGCGCGCCGCCCCCGACCGCGACCGTCCACCGCGGAGCCGGCACCCGCTCGCTCTCGGCGAGCGGCGGGAGCGCCGGCGGCGCCGGCTTGTTGTGGGCGACGATCGCGTCGATGGCCGCGCCGTCTTTGTCGTAGACGACGACGCGCTCGAGGCGCTCGCTCGAGACGACCGCGCCCTTGGCGAGGAGGATCCGGGTCTCGTCGTCGGCGACGCGTGGATCGACCAGGGCGGTCGCGGCGCGCTCGGTGCCGGCCGACGCGCCCCCGAGCTCGAACGCCAGCGTCCGCGCGACGTCGTCGACGACCGCGGCCTCGAGCTCCTGCTCCGCGCGCTCGAGCCCGCGGCGCTGCACGCGCGTGGCCGTCAGACCGAAGGCCGCGAGCGGGCCGAGGCTCGCGAGGAGCAGCGCCGCCACCCACTTCCGGCGGACCGATCCGGCCGGCTTCACCTGCGACGCCCCGTGACCACGTGCGCATCCTGAGTCAGCGGCGTCGGCCAAGCAAGGGCCACGACACTGTGCCTTGCCGGCTAGGCCGCTTCGTGCGAAGTAGGCCCCTCCGCAAGCGCGAGGTGCTGCTGCATCGCTGCATCACTCTCGGCGATCGCGCGGGGAAAATGTGGCTGCGCCGTCCGGCACCGCGATTGCATCCGGGGCCCCGACCGGCGCCGCCGGTCTCGAAAGGCACCCCCCATGAGGACTTCCTTCGTCATCGCCGCAAGCGCCCTCGCTGCCCTCGCGCTCGTCCCGAAGACGGCCCGCGCGCAGGCCGTCGCCGAGGGCTTCTCGGTCAATCGCTTCGAGCCCTCCGAGCGCGGGAGCGACTGGTTCACCAACGAGTCGCTGGACCTGCGCGGCAGCCTGAGGCCCGCGGTCGGCGTGGTCGGCGACTACCAGTATCGCCCGCTCGTCATCTACCGGAACGACGAGGCGTACCGATCGGTCGTCCGCAACCAGCTCAACCTGCACGCCGGCGCGAGCGTGGTGCTGTTCGAGCGGCTCCGGCTCGGCGCCACGCTCCCCGTCGTCGCGTTCACCGACGGCCACGCAGGGACGGTCGGCGGCACCTTCTATCCCTCTCCGCCCAAGGAGCAAGCGATCGGCGATCTTCGGCTCGGCGCCGACGTGCGGCTCCTCGGCACCTACGGCGACCCCTTCACCGTCGCGCTCGGCGCGCAGGTGTGGCTGCCGACCGGCGACAAAGACCAGTACACCACCGACGGGAAGGTCCGGGTGGGGCCCCGCGCAATGGTTGCGGGCGACGTCGGAATTTTCGCGTATTCGGCCCGCGTCGGGTTCCTCTACCGCGGCCGCGAGGCCGCGTTCGACGGCGGCCAAGTCGGCAGCGAGATCACCTTCGGCGCCGCCGCGGGTGCGCGCGTGCTCGACAAGAAGCTCCTCCTCGGGCCCGAGCTCGCGGCGAGCAGCGTCGCCGTCAACGGCGGCTTCTTCGAGAAGCGCAGCACGCCGGTCGAGGCGCTCCTCGGCGCCCACTACAAGGTGGGCAGCTTCCAGGTCGGCGCCGGCGCCGGCACCGGCTTCAGCCGCGGCTTCGGGTCGCCCGAGGTCCGCGTGCTCGCGTCGCTCGAGTTCTTCCCGGAGGTGGTGCTCGACTCCGACGGCGACGGCGTCCCCGACAAGGAGGACGCGTGTCCGTCGGTGAAGGGCGAGCGCACCGCCGACCCCAAGACGAACGGCTGCCCGCCGCCCCCGCCCCCGCCGCCCGATCGCGATCGCGACGGCATCCTCGATCACGACGACGCGTGCCCCGACGTCCCCGGCATCCCGACCGGCGATCCCAAGACGCACGGGTGCCCGCCGCCGCAGGACCGCGACCAGGACGGCATCCTCGACAAGGACGACGCCTGCCCCGATCAGAAGGGCCTCGCCTCCACCGATCCGACCTTCCACGGGTGCCCGGACACCGACGGCGACGGCGTGTTCGACAAGGTCGACGCCTGCCCCGCCGAGCCGGGCCTGAAGACGTCCGATCCCAAGACCAACGGCTGCCCCGATCCCGATCGCGACAAGGACGGCATCCCGAACGCCGCCGACGCCTGCCCCGACGAGCCCGGCCCGGCCGACACCGATCCCAAGAAGAACGGGTGCCCGAAGGCCGCGGTCAAGGGCGGACAGATCGTCATCCTCGACCAGGTGAAGTTCAAGACGTCGAGCGCCGACATCCTGCCCGGCAAGGACAGCGAAGACATCCTCCAAGCCGTCCTCAAGGTGATGAAGGACCACCCGGAGATCAAGAAGGTGCGCGTCGAAGGCCACACCGACAACCGCGGCCAGGCCGCCTTCAACAAGAAGCTCAGCGCCGACCGCGCCGCGAGCGTCGTGAAGTGGCTCGTCAAGAACGGCGTCGACAAGGCGCGCCTCACGAGCGCCGGCTTCGGGCCCGACAAGCCCCTCGCCGACAACGAGACCGAGGACGGGCGGTACAAGAACCGCCGCGTCGAGTTCCACATCGAGCCTTGAGGTCAAAGGAGCTTACGATGAGCACGAAAAGCACCAAGAAAGCAGGGCTTCGGGCGATCCTCGGCGCGCTCCTCGGAGCGGCGGTGATCGCGGGGACGACGGACGCGAGCGCCGCGCTCAGCACCTTGAAGGAGCGCTACAACGACGCGATCCGCGGGGGCGTGGTCGTCGACGCGTGGGCCGGGGTCAGCACGACCACCACCACCGCGAGCGGCAGCGTCCGCGTCGTCATCCCCGCGGGGGCGAAGGTGGTGAAGGCGTTCCTCGTCTCCTCCACCGGCTCGCGCGAGCCCACGCTGCCACCGGGCGAACTCGCGGCGGTGCCGGGCAACCCCCGGCAGGTCGTCTTCGGCACCGGCGCCAACACCGCGACGTTCAAGCTCGAGGGCACGCCCACCGACGTCGTCCCCGACACCGGCTACGGCGCCTTCACCAACGACGTCACCGCCCAGGTCACCGGCATCATCCCCAACGGGACAGGCAACCCGGTCGACATCCCGCTCGTCGAGCGCGGCGACGGCCCGACGTACTACCAGTCGACGATCTACGGGCACACGCTCATCGTCGTCTACTCCCTCGCCGGCGCGCCGCTGCGCAACGTCGTGGTCGGCACCGGCGGGCTCGGCGGCCCCGAGGAGTGCAAGGTCGACGCCTCGCAGACCTTCACCCTCAAGCGGGGCACCGCCAAGTGCGGCGAGCCGTACCCGATGAGCGTGACCCTCCCCGACAACCCGTTCGGCTTCCAGGAGAACGGCGTCATCAAGGTGAACAACACCACCATCGCGTCGAACGCCGGCGGCTGGGACGACAACCCCGCGATGAACGGCAACCAGGGCGGCGGCTCGCTCCTCGCCTGCATGACCACCGGCTCGTTCGGCGCGACGGGCGCCACCGGCACCCCCACCGGGCTCACCCGCACCTACGCCGACGGCGTGTCGCACCCCGACAGCGTCACCAGCGGGCCGACCGGGATCGACCAGCGCAAGGACGACGAGCTCTACGATCTCGAGGCGCTCCTGCCCCGGGGCTCGACGTCGGTGAAGGTCCAGTACTCGAACCCGAACAACGACTGCGACTACCTGAGCACGATCGTCATCCAGACGACCGCCGCGTGCACCACCGGCTGCGCGGTCGACGCGGACTGCGACACCGGGGAGTTCTGCAACGACGAGCCGGCGCCGACGCTCTGCACGAAGAAGCTCGACAACGGGGCCAAGATCCCCGGCGGCTCGCTCGGCGGCAAGTGCACCCCCGCCGCCGCGACGCGCGCCTGCGCGAGCGCGCGCTGCGAGACGAGCGACGACAAGTGCGGCCTCCTCGACGGCGCGACCTGCGCGACCGCCGCCGAGTGCCGCTCCGGCGCCTGCAACGCGAACAAGTGCGGCGCCGCCCAGCCGGGCGACGCCGGCACCGACTCCGGCGCGTCGAGCTCGAGCTCCTCGAGCTCGTCGAGCTCCTCGAGCTCGAGCTCCTCGAGCTCGTCGGCCGGCGGCCCGGCGCCGACGGACGAAGCCGGCGCCTCGCTCGAGGGCGGCGGCCTCGGCTGCTCCGCCGCGAGCGCGAACGCGACCGGCCTCCTGCCCCTCGCCGCCGGGCTCGGGATCTTCTTCGCCGCCCGTCGACGCCGCCGCAATCGGAAAGACTGAGGAACCGGACAATGCTCAAG
>JAEUKG010000633.1 GCA_016794325.1 Myxococcales bacterium
CTTCCACCGCGTCGCCGACTTCCGCGCGCTCGCGATGGACCTCTACCCCAGCGAGGTGCGGGCGTGACGACGCTGCGCGAGTGGCTCGCCGAGGCGCCGTTCTCCCTCGGGAGGTCGAGCGGCTTCTTCGCCTTCTTCGCCCACACCGGCGTCCTCGGGGTGCTCGAGGAGGAGGGCCTCCTGCCGCGCGCGGCGGCCGGCTCGAGCGCCGGGGCGCTCGTCACCGGCGCGTGGGCGGCGGGGGTGCCCTCGGCCGGCATCGCCGACGCCCTGCTCGCGCTCGAGCGGGCGCACTTCTGGGATCCGCGGCCCGGCTTCGGCCTCCTGCGCGGGCAGAAGTTCGACCGGATGCTCCGCGATCTGCTGCCGGTCCACCAGTTCGATGCGTGCAAGATCCCCGTGATGCTCAGCGTCCACGACATCCTCGCGCGGCAGACGCGGGTGATGACGCGCGGCGATCTCGTCACCGCGATCCGCGCGTCGTGCGCCGTGCCCGGGATGTTCCACCCGGTGTGGATCGGGCGGCGCCCCTACTGGGACGGCGGGGTCTCGGACCGGCCCGGCATCCTCGGGGTGCCCGACGGCGAGCGGCTCTTGTTCCACCACATCGAGTCGCGGTCGCCGTGGCGCGGCGTCGACTCGGAGGCGATCCGGATCCCGAAGCGCAGCGGCATGGTCACCCTCGTCGTCGAGGGCCTGCCGAGGTCGGGGCCGTTCAAGCTCCACGAGGGCCGGCGCGCGCTCGGCGTCGCCCGCGCCGCGATGCAGCGGGCGCTCGGCTCGCCGATCGACGGCGGCTGCGTGCGGGTCCGCGTCACCCCTTGAGGGCGGCCATGGCCACGCTCCCGAGCGCGCCCCACCGCCCCGTCCGCTCGAGCTCGAACATGCGCTGGCCCAGCTCCACCAGGTTCGCCACCCCGCCGACGTAGGGCGGGGCCGGGAACTGGCGGAACGGCGCCGTCACCACGGTCTTCTCGGGGTGATCGAACATGTGTGTATTGTGCACGACGCCGACGCCGGACTGGATGTCCTCGGCGGTGTGCCCCGGGAACGCGCCCCAGGTCGGCGAGACGAGGCCGTAGATGAGCCCCGGCCAGCAGTTGACGCCGACGCCGCCGTAGCGGAGCTCCTCCACCGCGCGATCGAGCTCGAGCCCGAGCTCCTCTCGCGTGGACGGGTGGACGAGCACGGTGCACGAGAGCGTGCCCCAGCAGCGCTCGTTCGCGAGGCGCACCGCCTCGCGGAGGAAGCGCGCCGCGTCGACGTAGGGAGCGTCGCGGCGCACCCCGCCGTGGGTGTCGGCGACGTCGAGCGTGAGCTCGGCCAGCACGCCGCAGAAGGCCTCGTGGGTGAGCGCGTGCTCGCCGGGCTCGCCGGCGACGTCGGGGATCACCGTCCACGGCACCACGCCCTCGCCCTCGCGCCCGAGCTTGACCGCGCGCGGGTAGGCGCCGAGGAAGGCGTCGTAGCGACTGTGCGCTCCGGGATAGTACGCCTTGCGGGCCGGGCTCCGCGCGAGCTCCCCGTGCAGCGCGTCGAGGAACGCCTCGCGCTGGAGCCACCCCCGGGCCATCACCAGCACCTTGGCGGCGTTGCAGTTGAAGCTCGCGTTCTGGGTCACCATGCCCGCCACGTGCCGGGCCTGGAACTTGATGTCCGCGGCCGACCACGGCCCCGGCACGACGATCACCGGCGTCACGCACCCGAGCTCGGCGCTGAAGGGTCGCGCGTTCCTGCGCTCGCCGGAGGCCTTGCGGGCCGCGCGATCGCCCTCCGGCCCCCAGACGATCGCGTCGTAGGTGCGGTCGGAGCCGGTGACGTGGAGCGTGTCGACCGCCTCGTGCTCGGCCGCGTAGCCGCCGACGTCGGCGCCGCCGTACGCGACCTCGAGGAAGCCGTCGTCCACCAGCCGCGCGAACGCCCGCTCGAGGCGCGGCCCCACGTGCTCGTTGACCGGGTTCATCTTCAGGAGGCACGTCTCGCCCTCGACGAAGAGCTTGTAGAGTACATCCATCGGCGGGATCGACGACACGTTGCCGCCGCCGAGGACGAGGCACGTCTTGCCGCGCTCGGGCTTCTCCCGGTAGATGCGCCCCTGGGTGGCGGGCTTGCCGGGCTGCGTCCAGACGTCGGCGGTGACGCCGCCGAGCATGACGCGCTCGAGCGCCCCGTCGGGGAAGACCCGCGCGATGGTGCGGCCGCCGGGCCCGGGGCGGAGCGCCGCCTTGGGCGTGCCCCCGTGGCGGAGCGCGCTCGCGAGCAGGCGCACGTTGCGCGCGGTGACGACGGGGCCGGCGAGCCACTCCTCGCCCACGAGCGGGTCCGTCGGCGCGAGGCCCTTGAGCTTGGCGCCCCCCTCGACCCACGCCGCCGCGACCTCGCCGAGCCCGCCCAGGATCGAGTCGAGGTACCCGATGCGCTTCTCCACCGAGACGGCGCACCACGCGTCCTTCTTCGCCGCGAGGCGCTCGAGCTTCCGGTCGAGCTCCTCGGTCGTGGTCGCGGGGACGGGCGGCGGGGGATCGGGAAAAGACGCCATCGCCGCCGGAGGCTACACCAACTGCTACCCTCCCTCCCGTGATTGTCCTCGACGGCCCCGTCGGCACCGAGCTCGCGCTCCGCGGCGTTCCGACGCCGCCGCCGGCGTGGAGCGCCGCGGGCCTCGACCACCCCGACGTCCTCGCGTCGATCCACGCCGACTACGCCGCGGCCGGGGCGACGGTGCACACGGCCTGCACCTTCCGGACGCAGCCCCGCGTGTGCCCGGACTTCCGCGAGCGCGCGCGGCTCGCGGTCGCGATCGCGCGCGGCGCGGTCCCGTCCTCGCACCGCGTGGCGGGCAGCCTCGCGCCGATCGCCGACTGCTACCGCCCCGACCTCGCGCCGCCCCTCGGCGAGGCCCGGCCGCTGCACCGCGCGCTCGCGGCCGCGCTCGCCGAGGCCGGCGTCGACCTCGTCTTGTGCGAGGCGTTCCCGCGCGCCGACGAGCTCGCGGTCGCGGTCGAGGAGGTCGCTCGCCTCGGCGTCTTGGCGTGGGCCTCGCTCACCGCCGGGCCCGACGCG
>JAEUKG010000563.1 GCA_016794325.1 Myxococcales bacterium
ACACGAAGCGATGATGGGCCACGTCGAGGACCTCCGCGCGGCGATCACCCCCACCATGCGCATGACGGACGAGGCCGAGAAGAAGCGCGCGCGGGAGCAGCTCTCCGCGACGTACATCCCGGCGTGGGCCGCGTACGCCGAGCGTCAGATCGACGCGGACGGGCCGTTCTTCGGCGGCGCCACGGTGCAGGTCGTCGACTTCAAGATCTTGATGATCGTCCGCTGGCTGAAGAGCGGCGCCCTCGACCACGTGCCGGGCACCGTGCTCGACGGCGCGCCCCGGCTGCATCGCGTGCACGACGCGGTCGACGCGCACCCGCGCGTCAGGGACTGGTACGCCCCCACGAAGTGAACCGGCGGGGGCGTCACTTCCTCGTGAGCCACCAGATCAGCAGCAGGATGAACACCAACACGCCGACCACCAGCGGCGTGCGGTTCGGCGGCGGCGTCGCGAGCGGGGTCTCGACGGGGCGGGCGAGCGCCGCGGGCTCCTTCGTGGGCTCCTTCGTGGGCTCCTGGGCGGGCTCCTGGACGGGGACCTCCGCGGCGGCCTCTTCTTCGGCCTTCTTCACCGCCTCTTCGGCCCGCTGGCGCGCCTCTTCCTCGGCTTCCTTCGCCGCCCGCGCCGCTTCCGCGCGCGCCGCTTCCTCACGCGCCGCTTCCTCGCGAGCCGCGGCCTCGCGCGCCTCCGCCTCCGCGCGGGCCTTCGCCTCCTCCGCCTCGCGCCGCTTGCGCTCCTCCTCGGCCAGCGCGGCCAGCGGCGCGCGCAGGTCGCGCACGATCGCCGGGTCGTCGACCGCGTGGATCGTGGTGTGCCCGAGCATCGGATCGAGGGCCAGGGTGCGGTCGAGCGCGCGCGCGTCGAACAGGCCCTCTTCGAGGTACTTGCCGAGCCGCGCCGGCTCGTCGGTGAGGACCTTGGCGAGGAGCTTGGCGTACCCGACGAGATCCTCGTCGCCGAGGCCCTTGTCGAACTTCCGGAGCGAGCCCATCGCGTAGAGGCTCCCGCTCTTGAACGGCGCCGTGCCGGGGACGTCGCCGCCCGCGTGCTCGGCGTCGAGCACCACGATGGCGCGCTTGACGTGCTCGCGGCGCAGCACGTCCTCCACGTCGGCGAGCGGCACCGCGGGCGTCTTGGTGATCGCCTCCGTCTCGCGCACCGCGAGGACCAGGGCGCCGTCGCGCTCGAGCACGAAGCCGGCGAAGAAGACGAACAGCGCGCCGTCCCGCGCGTCGTGCGCTGCCTTCTGCAATGGGCCGAGGACGTCGCCCGGCGACATCGGATCGGTGACGACACGGACGCCACCGAAGACGGTGTCGGAAAGGGCCTTCCCGACCAGCTTCGCCGCGTCCGGGGCGCCCGCGAGCTCGGGGAGCTTCTGGTAGCGACCGACTCCGACCACCAGCGCGGCCCTGCGGGGCTCCTCGGTACGAGCGGACATGCGCAGGGCAGGAGACTCGAACGCGCCCGTCCTGACAAGGACGACGGCGATCGGAGGCGCCGCGGCGGGGACTCGAGTCGCCACCTTCCCGGCGAGGTGGCGGCCGAAATTCCGATCAATCCGCGT
>JAEUKG010000712.1 GCA_016794325.1 Myxococcales bacterium
CGGCCGCTGCGGACGGGGTCGAGCCCGAACACGGCGCGCAAGAGCTCGGTCCGGCCCGAGCCCACGAGGCCGGCGATGCCGACGATCTCGCCGCGGCGGAGCTCGAAGCTCGCGTCCTTCGGGAGCCGCGCCCCCGCGAGCGACTCCACCCGCACGAGCACCTCCGTCGGCGGCGGCCTCCGCGCGCGCTCGTGGACCTCGGCCCGCGCCCCGCTCATCGCGGCGACGAGGTCGGCGTTGTCGCAATCGGCCACGGCGCCCGACCCGACGTCGGCGCCGTCGCGCAACACCGTGTAGCGCCCGCAGATCTCGCGGACCTCGTCCAGGAAGTGCGACACGTAGAGGACCGCGATGCCGCGACCCGCGAGCGCGCGCACGAGCGCGAAGAGCCGCTCGACGTCGGCGCGCGCGAGGCTGCTCGTGGGCTCGTCCAAGACGAGGACCCGCGTGCCCGCGGTCGCGAGCGCGCGCGCGATCTCGACGAGCTGCTGATCCGCCATCGAGAGAGCGCCGGCGCGGTCCGAGGGGCCGAAGCGGCGCGGCCCGTCGCCGAGCACGTCGGCGAGCGCCCGCTCCACTGCTGCCCGCTCGTCGCGGCGCCGAACGACGCCGAACGACGCCGGCTCGCGGCCGAGCATCACGTTCTCCGCGACCGTGAGGTGCGGGCAGATCGACAGCTCTTGGTGGACGACCGACACGCCGCGGTCGCGCGCCTCCCTCGGCGAGCGCGGCGCGAACGCTTCGCCGTCGATGCGCATCGCCCCCCCGTCGGGCCGGAGCGCGCCGCCGAGCGCGGCCATCAAGGTGCTCTTGCCTGCCCCGTTCTCCCCCAGCACGGCGTGGACCTCGCCAGGCGCCACCGCGAGCGACACGCCCGCGAGCGCGCGCGTCGCGCCGAAGGCCTTCTCGAGGCGCTCGACCTCGAGCCGCGCGGTCATTCGCCGAGCCACTTCTTGAGATCGGGCGCGAGGAGCTCCTTCATCTCGGGCTTGTCGATGTCGGCCTTCGACACCACCGTCGCCCCGGTGTCGATGCGCCGCTCGACCTTCTGCCCGCGGAGGTGGCTCACCATCGTCTTCACCGCCAAGTACCCCATCTTGAACGGGTTCTGGAGGACGAGGCCGTCGATGTGCCCGTCGCGCACCGCCTGCACGAGCTTGTCGGACGCGTCGAAGCCCACGAACCGCACCTTGCCCTCGAGCTTCTGCTTCTTGAGCGCGAGGAGCATGCCGAACGTCGTCGACTCGTTGGGCGCGAACACCGCGTCGAGGCCGCCGGCGCCCGCCTTCTGCGCGGCGAGGAGGCTCTCGCTGGTCGCGAACGCCGTCTCCGTGGTCGCGCCTCCGTACTGGTTGTCGCTCACGATCTTGACCCCGGCGGTCGCCTTCGCCGCGTCGAGGAAGCCCTTCTCGCGGTTGGCGGTGCTCGCCGAGCCCTCCTGGTATCGGAGGACGGCGACGTTGCCCTTCTGCCCGACGGCTTTCATCAGGAACTCGCCGCCGAGCTTGCCCGCCGCTTGGTTGTCGGTGGCGACGAAGCTCACCCAGTCCTCGCCCTGGAGGTCGGAGTCGAACACGACCACGGGGATCTTCGCCTGCGTCGCCGCCTTGACCGGCGCCACGAGCCCCTTGTCCGAGAGCGGCGCGAGCACGATCCCGCTCACCCCTTGGGCGACGAAGCTCTGGACGACGTCGATCTGGCCCTTGAGATCGTCCTCCTTCAGCGGCCCCTTCCACACGATGTCCACCGAGTCCTCGCGCGAGGCCTTCACCGCGCCGGCGTGCACGCTCTTCCAGAACTCGTGGGTCGTGCCCTTGGGGACGACCGCGATCTTCAGCCGCTTCTCCCCGGTCGGCGCCCCCGACGACGAGGGGGCGGGCCCTCCGCCCCCGGGCGGCTGGTCCTTCGGGCAGCCGAAGAGCGCGAGGGCGATGGCGGCGGTGGCGAAGACGCGCGTGCGCATGCGGGGATTAGACCCCCTTTCGCGCCGCGGGTCACGACTTCGGCGTCACGGCTTCGAAAGCACCCAGATCGCGGCGGGGCTCGCCGCGTAGACGCGCGACTCGTCGACGGCGAGGTGCTCGATGGCGTCGACCGACTCCGCGACCACGGTGGGGGTCGCGCACGCCGACAGCGGGCACCGCTTCACCGATCGCTCCACTTTGGATGCATAATACACATAGCCGGCCTCGGTCGCGACGACGTCGGGCTTGTCGGCGATCAGCCGGCGCGGGCCCGTCGCGCCGGTGGCCGGGACCACCGCGATGCCCTCGGAGTCCACGTACACGACGTCGGAGCCGTCGAACGCCAGCGCCTTCACCGCCCCCGCGCTCGTGAGGACGACGGGCGTGCACCCGCTCCGTGTGCATGCACGGATCCGATCGGGCGAGCTCTCCGCGAAGGCGAGGCGCGCGCCGTCGCGGCTGATCGCGAGCCGCTCGACGCGGCCGACGGCGGCGAACGTCGGCGACGCGTCGGGGCCGCCTTCGACCCGCGCCTGACGGAGCGCGCTCACGGTAGGGTCGAACCACACGATGGCGTCACCCCCGGCGGCGAGCGTGCCGTCGGCGCCGTCGGCGTTGAAGATGAGGAGCGAGCTGCACTGGGGGAGCGCGCACGCGACGGGGTAGATGGTGGTGACGCTCGTCTGGAGCCAGGCCGCGGTCGTGCCGGAGATCGCGAGCGCGCGCGGGTTCGCCAGGAACGGCTGGAGCACCGTGAGCGCGACGTCGCAGCCGCGTTTGTCGCACCGGTAGAGCTCCCCGAGCGCGATGCCTCCGCCCGGGTCGGGCTGGGTCGTCGTCCACAAGACGTCGCTGGCGGTGGTGGCGAGGCCGGTGAGCGGGTGGGTCGGGCGATAGAAGAGCTTGGGCGCGCACCGCCCATCGACGCACGCCCCGAGGCAGGCGCGACCGCACGCGCCGCAGTTCCGAGGGTCGCTCGAGAGGTCCCCGCACGCGCCGTCGCCACCGCCGTTGCCGCCGTCGCGGTTGGCGTCCGCGCCCGGGCCGTCCGCCGTCCCCGAGTCCACCACCGTGAGCTCCGGGAGATCGAGGAGCGCCAAGCAGCCCGCGAGCGCGAAGGAGGCCGCGGCCGTCGCCGCCACCACCACGGTCCGAGCGCGCCGGCGGAGGTTCACCCCCCGACGATAGCAGAGCGAGTGAGACGGTCGGAGCCGACACCGGCACATGCAGGTAACGGCACGCCGGGCCGCACCAGGAGCACTCGAATGTCCACGTTTCGAAAGCACTTTTTCGCCATCGCCGGTCTCGCGACCCTGCTCGTCGCCGGCGCCGGGTGCGCCGCCGCCGAGGCGCCCGACGACGGCGGCGCCGAGGAGGCGATCACCGCGGGGGCCGGCGGCGACGCCGAGCTCACGCTCGCGCCCGCCGCCCGGGAGGCGCTCGTCGAGCAGAAGGCGACCTGCCCCTTCCTCGGCGCCGCCATCTGGACGCGGAACCTCGTGGTGCGCGGCGTGGCCGCGAACCCGCTCGCGCGCATCGCCGACGTGGCCGCGCTCGGCGACGCTGGCGGCGGCGATCTCGGGAGCGTCGTCCTCGCCACGTTCGCGAAGGGCAACCACGGGCGGATGCACGGCGTCGCGCGCGACGCGAGCGGCCACGCGAAGCGCGGACCGAACGGCGAGGTGCTCCTCTCCCCGAAGCTCGAGGTCAAGACGGCGGAGACCCTCTTCAGCCTCGACCTGCCGCCCAGCCAGGGGAGCCACCCCGGCCACAGCGGCATCCTCGAGGGCGGCCCCACCGGCGCCTACGTCGGCCGCTTCGACCCCGCCCAGCTCCAGCGCCTCACCGCGCGCGCGGTCGACGGCGCGGGGCGTCGCCCCGGCGAGCGCGGGTTCAAGGGCCCGAAGTTCCTCCAGCGCTCGGCGCTCGGCGCGTTCGTGTGGGAGAACGTGAGCCGCGACCCCGACTCGGTCTACCTCGGGCACGGGCTCGGCGGCGCGGCGCTCGCCGACCTCGCGGCGCTCCATCGATCGCCGGACGTCGAGCACCTCGTCGCGCTCTCGGGGACGGACGACCTGGTGGGCGCGAGCGGCGAGCTCGGCCTCTTGATGACGGTGCTCGAGCACGAGGCGCCGGTCGGCGGCGAGCCCGCCGTAGCGCTCGCCGACGTCGAGGCGATGTTCGCGCGCCACGAGCTCCCCCCCGACTGGGCCGCGCGGCCCAAGCGCTCGGTGAAGTGGGTGACCCACACCATGGCCATCCTCGCGGCGGCCGAGCGCGCGCGGCCGTGAGCGTCGTGTCTCCCACGGCCCGCGCGGCCTTCGCCCCCGGCGTCGCGCGCTTGTCGCGCGGGGCGCGCGTCGGCGAGCGCTACGTGCTCTGCCGCCCGCGCGCGGTCCGCCCCCGGTCGGTGGTGTGGGACGGCCGCCACCGCGCCCTCGATCGCGAGTGCGAGGTGGAGCTCTTCGACGCCGCCGTCGCCCCCCCGGACGGCGACATCCGGCGCACCGCGGCCCTCGAGCACGAGGCCTTCGTGCGCATCCACGACCTCGTGGTGGAGTCGGGGGTCTTCGTCGCGATCGTGCGGCCCGCTCCCTTCGGCGAGACGCTCGCGGCGAGGCTCGCGCAGGGCCGGAAGATGGCCGTCGCCGAGTGCGCGGAGGTCCTCGTCGTCGTCGCCGAGGCGCTCTGCCACGCGCTCGCGCGCGGGGTGGCGTTCGGCGCGCTGTCGGCCGCCGACGTCGTGCTCTCGGTCCACCGCGGCCCCGCGCTCCAGGTCGGGATCGGCCGCGCGTCGGTCGACCCCTCCCGCGACGGGCTCGTCCTCGCGCGCGCCCTCGCCAACCTCTTCCTCGACGCGGCGCGGTCGCGCCCTCCGAGCGTGGTCCGGATCGCCGCCGGCCCCACGAGCGGCGCCGCGACCCTCCTCGGACTTCGCCACGTGCTCGCAACCTTGGCCACCCGGCCTGCTTCGGAGTCATGACCATGAACGCTGCACCTCTCGCCGACACGTCCCTTCACTTCCCTCCCCAGCTCGAGCTCGCGCCCGACGGCAGCTGGTTCGTCGGCGCGCGCGGGCTCGTCCGCCTCGACCGGCGGCGCGTGCTCATGCGCATCGTGAACGCCCT
>JAEUKG010000747.1 GCA_016794325.1 Myxococcales bacterium
CCGACGCGGCGACCGCGACCTGCAACGGTTGGTCGACCGCGGCGGCGTCCACCGCGGCGGGGGTGGGGCGCCCCTTCGGCGCAGCCACCATGGCCACCGCCGCCTACGCGGAGACGGACACGCACGGCTGCGACACGCCCCACCGCGTCTACTGCGTCGAGGACTGACGGCCTCGGCGCCCGATTCACTCTCGAGAGTGAAACGCGGGTCAGTTCTCCCAGGCGTCGTCGCGCCCGTAGAGCGCCTGCGAGAGCTGGAGCTGCCCGTCGAAGGAGAGCGGCGCGAGCTTCGCGAGGCAGCTCGTGTCGGGGGCCACCTTCGGGTTGTCCATGAAGCTCATGAAGATCTGCGTCCCGCACGACCGCTTCTCGGTCGTGGCCGACGTGACGAAGGTGGTGTGCCCGGCCGTCGGGATCTCGACCCAGTAGTGGTTCGGCTGCGAGAAGTGCGGCTTCGCGGCGCGCGCCTTGCGCAAGAGGGTCGCGGGGTCGAGGCCGCCCTGCAGGACGAGGCGCGGCGCCGCGGAGTCGGCCCACGTCGTCGCGTACGCGTCGGGCTCGTACCGGGGCCAGGTGTCGGCGACGGGCTCGAAGAGCGTCGTCACGTCGCGGGACGCGACCCCCTCGCGCCACTCCGCGAGCTGCGCGCGGGACGGCGACGGCTTCTCCCAGAGCTCCGAGAGGGCGATGTTCTGCGAGACCGCCCAGCCCCACTTCTTCATCTCCAAGCTCGGCGGGGGCTCCTGGGTGAGCTGCTCGACGAGCACCTTGAGCGCGGGGACGTCGCCCGCGTCGCATCGGTCGAGCCGGTACACCATCGAAGGGATGTACCCGCGGAGCTGCGGGTTCATGAGGAGCTGCCCGAACGCGCGGCGGAAGAGCGCCGCGTTGGAGACGCCGGGCGCGGCGATCGCGGCGCAGTGCCCCGCCTTGAGCTTGGCCGACAGCGCGACCGCGCGCGCCCAGGGGTCGGGGCCGAGCTTCTCCTTGCACTTGGTGTCGGCGGCGCACGCGCCCATGAAGTCCTGCATCGCCTCGTTCGCGTCTTGGTCCTGCCGCGCGAGGTTGCAGCCCGTCGGGCAGAGGGAGTCGAAGATCACCCCGTCGGCCTGGCTCGGGTAGAGCTGGAGGTAGCGGTGCGCGAGGTACGTGCCGTACGAGATCCCCATCACGAAGACGGGCTGCCCCGGCGTCTTGGCGCGCTCGATCATCACGCCGACGTCGTTGGCGGCGTTGGTGACGTTGAACTGCGCGAGCCGCGCCCCCTCGCGCGCCTTCATGTCGGCGAGGCACGACGGCCACTCCGCGTCCGTGATCGAGATGCCGCCGTCGCTGGTCGGGGCCTCCTCCTTCGGACACCCGATGCGGCTGCTCTGGCCGGTGCCGCGGTGGTCCGGCATGTAGTAGTCGACGTCGGGGAAGCGCGTCGCGAACTGCTCCGAGAGCTTCTCGAAGACGTAGCCCGACGCCCCGGGCCCCCCTTGGAGCAGCCAGAGCGCGCGCGAGCTCTTGCCGCCCTTGGGCTTGAACCGCTTCACGAACACGTCGATCGTCGGCCCCGCTTGGTCGCCGCGCGACAGCGGCGTCTTGATCACGGCGCACTCGGCGTCGGGTCCCCCGCCCTCGCTGTAGAGCTTGCACGGCGTCCACTCGACCGGCGCGACCGAGACGGGCGCGGGCGTGGGCGCAGGGGCGGGCGGCGGAGGTTGGGTCTCCGGGCCCTTCGGCGCCGGCTCGCTCGACGACGAGCAGGCGGTGAGGAGGAGCGCGGCGAGGAGCGGGCGGCGGATCATGCGGGAGAGCATGCCCGCGCGGCGGGGCGTTTTCCCCTAACACCGCCTAACACCGCGCTCGGTCAGTCGGCGCGCTCCACCACGACGTCGGGGGCGAGTGCGTAGCCCTCGTCGCTCGTGACGAGGACCGCCTCGAGGCCGAGGAGGCGGAGGCGGCGCACCGCCATGTACACCCGCGCCGCGCCCGACTCCGGCAGCATCTTCTCGTTGGGCCAGCCGATCTCGCGGGCCTCGGAGACCGAGATCGGCGCGCCGCGCGCCTGGCTCTCGACGAGCGCGAGCAGGATGCGCCGCAGCGCGCCCCGGCGCGACAGGTCGATCGCCGCGTCGCCGACGACCTCGACGCGGTTGCCGCGCGCGTCGAGGCGCAGGACCCGACGGCGCCCGTCGCTCGCGGCGCGGGCGGAGAGCTCCTCCCGGAGGGACTCGGGCGGCAGCGGGTGGAGGCCGAGCGCGCTCCGCTCGAAGAGCAGATCGTAGTCCGCGAGGCGCTGCCGCGCGAGGTCGACGTCGCCCGCGCGAGCCGCGCGCCGCGCGAGCGCGAGCTGCGCCATCAGCTCCCCCTCGCGGTCGCCCCAGGCCACGCACCCGCTCTGCGTCGCGCGGATCTCCCCCTCCGACGTCGCGTCGCCGGCGTCGACCCGCAGCGCGGTGAGCATCGCGCGAGCTCGCGCCGCGAGCCGGTGGTCCGGGATCTCGTCGAAGATCGCGAGCGCGAGCTCGAGCTCCGCTCGGCCTCGCGAGAGGTCACCGAGCAAGTACTCGGCGAGGCCCACGTTGGCGTGCGCGATCCCGAGCGTCCGCGGCACGGCGGCGAGGCGCGCGAGCGAGAGTCCGCGCGCGAGCGTCTCGCGCGCCGCCTCGCCCCGCCCTTGCGCGAGCTCGATGACGCCCCGCGCCTCGAGCGCGCCGCACTCGGCCTCCCAGCTCTGGGCTCGCTGCGCCATCCGCTCGGCGCGGACGGTGGCGACGACGCCCTCGTCGAGCCGCCCGAGCGAGCGGTACGCGAAGCCGAGGCGGGCGTCGCAGAGCGCCTGGAGCTCGATCTCGCCGCGGCGCTCGGCCGCGCGCGCCGCGCTCGCGAGGGAGCGGAGCGCGTCTTCGTTCGCGCCCTGGAGCGCCTGCTGACGCCCGAGGCACGCGAGGAGCCTGGGGTGCTCGGGGTGGAGCTCGAGGGTGCGCTCGAGCACCTCGCGGTGCAGGGCGGGAGGCCCCTGAAGCAAGAGCGGAGCGTCGAGCTTCGACGCGAGCGCGAGCGCGGCGTCGGCGAGGGCGCCGCCCTCCGCCCGCGTGCACCAACGCCAGGCGAGCACCCACTCGTCGCGCGCGGCCTGGTCGCGCTCGTCTTCGGTCGCGACGTAGCGGGCGTGGGCGTCGCGCGTGGCCGCCGGCAACTCCCCGGCGGTCGACTCCACGAAGGCGCGGACGGCGCCGCCGAGCGTGAACGCCTCGCCGCCGGGGGCGAGCCGCACGAACGCGGCGTCGACGGCGCGCGACAAGAGGGCGATCGTCGGCCGCGCCTCGAGCCCGAGCACCTTGCTCGCCGCCACCGCGGAGAACGGCGCCCGGAACACGGTGAGCTTCGCCAGCGACCGGCGGTCCTCCTCCGAGAGCTGCGCCCAGCCGTGCCGGAGCGCGTGCTCGAGCGGCTCGAGCGCGCCCCCGTCGTCGCCGGCCTGGAGCACGACGTCCGCCCCCACCGCCGCGACCTGGCTCGCGAGGAGCTCGACCGCGAGCGGGATCCCGCCGGAGATCTCGGCGATGCGCGCGACCGCGCCGGCCGACGGCGCGGGCCGCTGCTGCTGCGAGAGCCTCCGCTCGAGGAGCTCGCAGGTGTCGGCGAGCGGCAGCGGCCCGAGCGGCACGAGGTGCTCGAACGACAGCCGGAGCGGCACGCGCGCCGCGACGACGACGCGCGACGTCGGGCACTCCTCGACGAGCACCGAGACGAGCTCGCGGACGACGTCCACCGCGGCGGTTCCGGCGTCGACGAAGAGCGGCGACGACGAGGACGACAGCAGATCGACGACGCTCGCGAACGCGACCGCGTCGTCGCGCTGCGCGCCGACGCCGAGCGCGCGCTGGACGCGCGCGAGCACCGCGTCGAGCGACGCCTCGCTCCCGAGCCGGACGACCCTCGCCGCCCAGCGGGGCGAGGAGGCGATCTCCCGCAAGAGCGCGCTCTTCCCGACGCCGGGCCCACCCCACACCGTCGCGCACGCGACGCCCTCGTCGAGCAGCGCTCCCACGCGCGCGATCTCGGCGCGCCTGCCGACGAAGCCGAAGCGGTTCATCCACGCCCACCTTTAGCAAAGGAAGCGCGACCGCGCCGCTCGGAGGCGCGGGGCCGCGGACCGTCAGCGCGAGGTGCGCCGCTCGGGCCTCGAGGTGACGATCTTGACCTTTCCGTCCACGACCTCACCCCGCATCACGAAGATCTCCCAGGTGCCGTCGCCGTCGAGATCGCCCTCCGCGATCGCCTCGAAGCGGTCGCCGTACGCCTGGTAGTCGTACCGGTAGTACTGGAGGCCCGCGATCTCGAAGCCGACGCAGTCGAAGCGCGCGTCACGCCACTCGCTCGCCATCGTCTGGTGCTTCTTCCCCGCCACCGCCGCGCGATCGGCGGGGACCGGCCGGAGGACGCTCGGGCAGAGCTTGCCGTCGCGCTCGTAGGCCTGGGCCGCGCCGACCGCGATCTGCATCACGCCGACCTGCGCCTCCGCGGTCTTCGCGCTCTCGACGTACCGGCGGAGCCCGAAGACCGTGCCCACCGCGACGAGCGCGAGGATCACCGCGCCGAGCGCGATCACGACCCACCGCGGCACGTCCCCCGGGCCCCGCGGCGGCGGGCCGAGGTCGCGCGCGGCGTCGAGTCGACCGAAGCCGCCGACCGGCGCCTGGGAGGTGTCCGTCTCCACCCGAGGAGCGTACCCGCTCGCGTGCGAGGCGCGGAGGGGTCACCGTGCAAAAGCTGACGGCGGGCGCGCGAGCGCGCGCTTTCCCCCGGGCGGCGCCGCTGGCACCTTCGTTGCTCCCCGAGGCGCGTGATCCCCTCCCCCCGCCTCGCCGACTGGCTGACCCTCGACCGCTCCGTGAGCTCCAACCTGCGCGTCCGCGTCTGGGAGAAGCCGCACGCCGAGCGCGCGGGGGGCTCGGCCGCGCACGCCGCCGTGGAGCTCACGCTCATCGAGCGCGGGCACGTCCGCTACACCGTCGGGCGGCAGGAGCACTGGGTGGAGGCGGGCGACGTGATGGTCGTCCCGCGCGACGCCGACCACACGACGACGTTCGAGACCGGCATGCGCGGGGTCGCGCTCTGGCTCGGCGACGACCTCGTCGCGCGCGCCGCCGACGCGATGGGGCCCGAGGTCGCGCAGGGGGCGCTCGCGCCGGGCGTGCTCGCCCGCGGTCGAGGCGGCAGCGAGCGGCTGCGCGCGCTCCTCGGCGTCCTCGCCGACGAGGTCGCCGACGGGGAGATCGGTCACGCGCGCGCGGCCGAGGCGATCGGCGAGAGCGTGGTCATCGAGCTCCTCCGCCGCGCGCCCCGCGCCGCGAGCGAGGCGCGCGACCCCCGCATCCTGCGCGCCATCGCCCGGATGCGTGAAGAATACAGCGATCCCCTCGGCGTCGACGATCTCGCCCGGACGGCGGGGATGAGCCGCTTCCACTTCAGCCGTCTCTTCCGCGACGAGGTCGGCGTCGCGCCCTACCAGTACCTCCTGCGGGTGCGCGTCGCGCGGGCCACGGAGCTCCTCCAGGGAGGCCACGCGAGCGTGACCGAGGCCGCGCTCGCGGCCGGGTTCACCGACCTCGGCCGCTTCGCCCGCACGTACAAGCGCCACACCGGCCGCCTCCCGACCGAGGTGCGGAGGGGAGCACGATCCGCCTAGCGAAGCGCACGAAACGCGGAGCGCCCGGACGCCCGGCGCTCCAAGGTGAGCCCATGACGACGACGCGCTCGCTCTCCCTCGCTCTCCTCCTCTCGCTCGCGGCCTGCTCGAGCTCGAACCCGACGTCGGTCACGTCGACCCCATCCGACGCCGGAGCGCCGCTGCCCCCCGCCGACGCGGGCGGCGGGACGCGCGACGCCGGCGGCGGCGCGGACTCCGGCGCCCCCGCGAGCCCGGCGGCGATGGGCACCCCGCGGAGCCTCCTCGCCGCGGTCTCCGGCAAGGACGGCAAGGTGCGCGTCTTCGGCGGGCTCGCGCCGCTCGGGCCCCAGACGTCGATGGAGGCCTACGACCGCGCCGCGAACGCGTGGAAGGAGGGCGGCTCGGGGAAGACGCGGCGCTACGGCCACGCCGCGGGCGAGCTCGCGAGCGGCGACGTGCTCGTGATCGGCGGCACCAGCGACGGCAAGACGCCGCTCGCGAGCGTCGAGGTCTACGAGCCGAGCGCCGACCGCTGGAGCTCGGCGCCGGACCTGCCGAGCCCGCGCCTCGGCCTCGCCGCCGCGCGCGGCGACGGGGGCAAGATCTACGCGATCGGCGGCCGCGACGACGCGGGCGCGGTGACGTCCACCGTGTACGTCTACTCCCCGGGCGCCTCGGCCTGGACCGCCGGGCCCCCGATGCCCACCCCGCGGATGTCGCTCCAGGCGGTCGGGCTGCCCGACGGGCGGATCGTCGCCATCGGCGGGCGCGACGACGCGACGACGCCGCTCACGACGGTGGAGGTCCTCGACACCAAGACCGGCCAGTGGACGACCGGCAAGCCGCTCCTCACCCCGCGCTACTGGTTCGGGGCGACGGCCGGCGAAGGCGGCAAGGTCTACGTCGCCGGCGGGATCGGCGGTCTCGTCGGCAGCTTCGTCGACGACGCCGAGGTGATGGACGCGAGCGGCGCGTGGACCGCGCTCCCCAAGCTCCCCGAGCCGCGCGCGTGGAACGCGCTCGCGAGCACGCCCGACGGCCGCGTGTACGCCATCGGCGGCGCGTTCTTGCCCGCCGCCGCCGGACAACCGCCGCCCGTCGCCGAGGTCACCGCGCTCGACCCCAAGGCGAGCGCCTGGACCCCCTGACGCGATTCACTCTCGAGAGTGAACCGCGGGCGGCTCCTCGCCGCTCACGCGAGCTTCTTCTTCTTCGCTCGGACCATGGCTCGCCGCCGGGCAGAAAAAGTCTCATTGACTTTATGTCGCGGTGCGCTACCTGAAGGGCATGGTCCTCACACGCGCCGATCTCGTCGCTCGCCAAGACGCCGGCGAGTCGCTCGACTTCCTCTTCTTCTGGGGCCACGCGCCGAAGTCCCCCGGCGCGGTGGACGCCTCGTGCTTGAGCCAGTGGTTCCCGCGGGCGTTCGAGGTCGAGGGCGACCGCTACCTCACCGCCGAGCACTGGATGATGGCCGAGAAGGCGCGCCTCTTCGGGGACCGGGCCGCGCTCGCGTCGATCCTCGCCTGCGGCAGCCCCGCCGAGGCCAAGGCCCACGGCCGCGCCGTGCGCGGCTACGACGACGTCGCGTGGGGTCGCGCGCGCTCGGAGGCGGTCGTGCGCGGCAACGTCGCCAAGTTCGGCGCGCACCCGGACCTCCGCGCGTTCCTGCTCGCGACCAAGGCCAAGGTGCTGGTCGAGGCGAGCCCGCGCGACCGCATCTGGGGCATCGGCATGGGCGCGAAGAACCCCGACGCGCGCATCCCGGCGCGCTGGCGCGGGCAGAACCTGCTCGGCTTCGCGCTCATGGAGGCGAGGCGCCTCTTGGCCGACGGCTCGATTCACTCTCGAGAGTGAGCCGAGGTCCCTGCGCGCCGACCGAGCGGGAGATCTGGGGGATGGCGCCCGCGTCGTGGGGTCGACCCCACACCCGCCCGCCCGCCCGCGCGTGCGATTCCGCGCGCTTGGGCCGTGCACACGTCTTGCTACGAGCTATCTCGATGCGCTCGTCGTTCGCCTCCCTCGCCCTCAGCTTCGCCGTCGCCGGCGCCGTCGCCTGCGGGGCCGAAGACCCCTCGTCCTCGTCGAGCTCGGGGGGCGGCAGCTCCGGCAGCTCCGGGGCGAGCAGCGGCAGCTCCGGGGCGAGCGGCGGGAGCTCGGGCGGGTCGTCGTCGGGCGGGGCGAGCAGCTCCGGCGGCGCGGACGGCGGGGCCGACGCCGCGTCGTCGAGCAGCGGCGGGGACGGCGGGCTCCCCGCGTACACGGTGGAGACCTACCGCGGCCTGCGCCTCGTCCGCAGCGTGACGGTCCACAAGAACGGCGGCGAAGACCGCGTCGTGTACGTCGAGGAGTCGAAGGTCGGAGCGCTGCCGGCGAGCGGCCCGCTGCCGGACGGCGCGCGCTTCGTCATGCTCGTCAACGGCGGCGGCAACTTCGTCATCGAGAAGGTCGCCGGCGCGTGGCAATACGGGATCCTGAACACCTCGACGACGCCGGCGACGTTCCCGACGACGGCCCCCAACGCGTCGTGCTCGGGCTGCCACAACACCGCCGCCGAGCCGGGGATGTTCACGGTCCCGTCGCTCCGGCGCCTCCTGAAGACGCACAAGGCCGAGGAGATCAACTGCCCGAAGGGGCCGGGGCCCACCCCGTGCGACTCCGCCGTCTATCAGTGACCTGATCGCCGACGTTCACTCTCGAGAGTGAATCGAGCGCCCTCGCGACGGTCCGTCACGCCGTCGACGCACCGTCACGTCCCCGACGCTCCCGTCAAACCCTCGACGTGGGGGCGGCGAGGATGCGCTGGATCTCCTCGGAGAGCTCGGCCGAGCTGAAGGGCTTCTGCAGGACTCGGACCGGCGCCGAGCCGCGGGTCTCCGGGGGGAGCTGGCCGGCGTAGCCGGTGATGAGGAGCGCCGGGACCGCGGGCCGGAGCGCGCGCATCCGCGCGAGGGCGCCGGGGCCCTTGAGCTTCGGCATCATGATGTCGAGGACCACGAGCGCGAAGCCGTCGGGATCGCTCTCGAAGGCCAGGCACGCCGCTTCGCCGTCGGCCGCGCTGACGACGTCGTAGCCCAGGCGACGGAGCATCCGCTCGAGCGCCTTGAGCACGACCGGCTCGTCGTCGGCGACGAGGAGCCGAACGGACGTCGTGATCGGCGGCGCCGTCCTGATGGCCTCGGCGCGAGGGGCGTCCGCGAGCGGCAGGTAGGCGGTGATCGACGTCCCGACGCCTGGCCTGGACTCTGCACGGAGGAACCCCCCGTGCCGCTCCACCACCCCGTGCACGACCGCGAGGCCGAGGCCGGTCCCCTGCGCCTTCGTGGTGAAGAACGGCTCGAACACGCGCGCGAGCGTCGCCTCGTCCATCCCCTGCCCGTCGTCCTCCACGGAGAGCTCGGCGTAGCGCCCCGGGCGCGCGCGTGGGAATCGGCTCGCGTAGCTCGCGTCGACCTCCAGCACCGACGTGCGGACCGTGACCTGCCCGCGGCCGGTGATCGCCTGGCCCGCGTTGACGACGAGGTTGCCGACGACCTGCTCGAGCTCGACGGGATCGCCGACGACGAGGGCGCTCGGCGCCCGGTGCTCCACCGTGAGCCGCACGCCTTCGCCGAGGAGCCTCGCGAACGCTCCGCCGGCCTTGTCGACCACGTGCACCAGGTCGAGCACCGCGGTGTCGAGGACGAGGTGGCGACAGAAGAGCATCAGCTTCTTCGTCAGGTTCGTGCCGCGCACCGTCGCGTCGCGCAGGTCCGTCAGCTCCTCGCTCTGCTCCGTCGGCAGCGCGCGGCGCAGGCCTTCGGCGCACGCCGTGATGATGGCGAGGAGGTTGTTGAAGTCGTGCGCGACCCCGCCCGCGAACACCGCCATCGCCTCCATCTTCTGGGCGTGGCGGAGCTGCTTCTCGACGAGCTCGCGCTCGGTGAGGTCGCGGACGACCGCCATCCGCGCGGTGACCTTGCCGATGGCGATGGGGTTGTCGACGATCTCGGCGACGATGACGGCGCCGTCGCGGCGGAGCTGCCGCACCCGCGTGCGACGCTCGCCGGCGGGGTTCGAGCGGAAGGCCCGATCGATCGCCTCGCGCTCGCCTTCGTGGGAGAGCTCGACCCAGGTGCGCGAGAGGAGCTCCTCCTCGCTGTAGCCGTAGAGCCGCACCGCGGCCGGGTTCGCGGCCGCGATCTGGAGGGTCGACACGTCGACGACGACGACCGGGTCCGGGTTCGACTCGAAGAGCGTCCGGTAGCGCGCCTCCGAGGCCCGGAGCTCCTGCTCCGCCCGCCGGAGGTGAGTCGTCTCGGTGCGCACGAGGAGGAAGCGGAGGGCGCCGTCGGCCTCGCGGAACGGCACGCATTTCTCGACGAACCAGCGCTCGCTGCCGTCGAGGGCGTCGATGCGCACCGCCTCCTCGATGACCGGCTCCCCCGACTCCCGGGCGGTGGCGACCATGGCGCGAATTCTTGTCGCCCGAGCGGGTGACAAGAACTCCTCGAGCGTCTTGCCCTCCACGTCCGCCCGGAGCGCGCCCCGGGCGCTCTTGTTCATGTAGAGCGCGACGCCTGACTCGTCGATCACACCCACGAAGTCGCTGGTGTGGGCTGCAAGGACGAGCGCGAGAGGGGCAGAGAGCGCGGCGGGAGCGTCGTTGGTTGCAGCCATCGGCCGAGGTTCCACGTCTGACCGTAGCGCAACGCGGTCGTCTTGGAACTACCGCGTCTCGAGCGCTGTTTTTGCAAGCAACGACAACACGTGGGGAGGCGACTCCCGCTCCCCTACACCAACCGAGGTATCCCACCATGAACAGTCATCCCATCGAAGCCGACGCGAAGCGCATGTACGACCTCCTCGCCGGAGGTGGCCTCGCCCTCGCTCGCACCAACACCGGATACGGATTGGTCGCGATGAAGAGCTCTGCCGTACGCCGCATCTACGCCCTCAAGGGGCGGTCGGCGCAGAAGCCCTGCGTGACGGTCGGGACGATGGCGATCCTCGACGACGTCGGCACCGACATCGAGGCCGAGACTCGCGGCTGGCTCGCGCGCGCGGTCTCCCGCTGGCCGATGGCCGTCATCGCCCGGATCAACCGCCGGTCGAGGCTCATCTCGAGCTTCGAGCCGTTCGTCGCCTCCCAGTGCACCAAGGCCGACACCATCGCGACCTTCTTCGGCGTCGGAGAGCTGATCTCCCGGACCGCCGCGATCGCCTTCGAGCACGGTCAGCTCATCGTCGGGTCGAGCGCCAACCTCGCGGGCACCGGGAACAACTACACCATCGACGAGGTCCCCGACTCGATCCGGAGCGCCGTCGACCTCGAGCTCGACTACGGGCAGGCGCCGTTCGTGTCCGACCGGAAGCTCGCCTCGACGATCCTCGATCTGACGCGCGAGGAGTTCCAGCGCGAGGGCGTCGCCTTCGCCGAGGTGGAGCGATCGTGGCGCGAGTTCGTCGCCGAGCGCGACGGGGCGCCGAGCCGCACCGCCGCCTG
>JAEUKG010000756.1 GCA_016794325.1 Myxococcales bacterium
GCGGCGTGGCCCGCGTGCCACGACTTCGGCTCCTGCGTCGCCCTCGAGAAGAACGAGCTCGCGGCGCTGGAGCCGCCCGCCCAGGGGGCGATCGCCGGGCTCCGGTGCGAAGGCCCGCAGCCGATGATCTTCGTGCTCGTGAAGGGGCGCGTCGGCCTCGACGTCCTCGGCGCGCGCAGCAAGCCCTCCGCCAAGCCGGCGTTCGCGCCCATCGTCACGACGTCGCTCCAGGCGAAATGCGCGCGCGCCGGCGCGCTCACCGAGGCCACGCGCGAGATCCGCGTCGACCCCTGACGCCGCCGCGGCTCAGCGGCTCGACCAGAGCGGGCAGTTCTGACGCGCGACGACCTCGGCCTCGCCCCGCGCGGAGAGGGGAGGGTACCCGAGCGTCATGAAGAACCACGCGGACTTCCCGTCCTCGAGGCAGTCGCACTTGTACTGCAGGCCGGACGGGCGGCACTCGAGGACCCGCTCGTGGCCGTCGGGGCAGCTCGCCCACGCGGCGCGCCGCTGGCCGCCCTCGAAGCGCGTGCAAGAGGCAACCTTGCCGCTCGCCTTCGCGCAGCCCGAGGCGGCGAGCAGCGACGCGCCGAGCAGCGCGGCGAGCGCCGCCGCCGTTCGGGCGAAGCGCGCGCCGGTCACGGCGCGGGATCCAGCGCGGGGCGCGGGGGCGGCCGCTGCCCGGCGCGCACGCGCACCTCGGTCGGCTTCGTGCTCCACACCACGCCCTCGAAGGGGCGGAGCGGGGGCGGGCCCCCTGCGGCCTTGCGCGTGTCGAGGACGGGCACGAGCTTGTAGAGGCCGGTCTCGTCGAAGGTGTCTTCGGGGCAGGAGAGCTCGGCCCGGAAGGACACCTGGGTGCGGCCCTTGCCGGGCAGATACGTGTAGAGCTCACGTATGGGGGTGATCGAGCGCGAGGGGCCGCACGAGACCGCGCGGCCCGAGGGCGTCTCCACCCGCGCGCCGACGGTCGCCGAGCGGACGTAGGCGGTGATCGTGGCCCGCGTCTCGTTGGTGACGGTCGCGGTGATCGGGATCTCGTCGCCGCGGGCCGAGTCGATGCGCTCGGGGCCCACGATCGACAGCTCCTGCGGCAGCGGCGGCAGGGTAGCGGACGCGGGCGGCGACGGCGGGGCGGGCACGGGCGCCGCGGGCGCGGCCGGGGGGAGGTCGAAGGGCGCCGGGCGAAGCTCCTTCACCGCCGCGAGCTCCGGCTCCGCGGCGCCGCCGATCGGCGTGACGACGGTGTCGCCCCCGCGGCCGTAGCGGACCGCGACCGACCCGCCGGCCGCGAGCGCGGCTCGCTCGCGCGCGCCGAAGCACAAGAAGGCGAGGGGCGCCTTCACGGTGAACGAGCGGCCCTTGGGGACGACGAGCCTCGCCGCCGCCCCCGGGCTCGGAGCGTCCACCGCGCAGCGGACGGCGGGCTTCTTCGGGGCCCGGGGCTGCGCCGGCGCGGGCGGAGTGATCTCGAGCGAGAGGAGCGACGCGGAGGCGAGCGCCTCCAGCGTCGCCTCGCTCTTGTTCTCGACGCGGAGCGCGAGGACCCCGCCGTCGACCGACGCCGCGACCGTGAGCGCGGGGGGATCGGGCGCCTTGGGCTTCGCGCGCGGAGCGCCCGCCGGCTGGCCCGCGGAGACCGCGGGCCACGCGCAACCGAGCACGACGGCAGCGAAGACCGCGCGCCGCACGATCAGGTCCCCCGCAGGGTCTCGAGGAGCTCCAGATCGGGCACGAAGGTGACCATGCGCGTGCGCGTCACGGCGACGTCGTGGTCCTCGAGCAGCTTGCAGAAGAGCACGCCGTCGTAGAGCGCGATCGGCGGCGCCGGCGTCGCCGAGGCCTCCTCGCGGGCGCCGGAGAGGACCTGGCCGGTCGTGACCAGCCAGCCCGCCGAGGCGGGGCCGTAGTGGTGGAGCGCGCCGCGGAGGTCGCTGACCCGCTCACGGCCGATCTCCCGGCCGTCCTTGCGGATCACGATCGCGGTGCGGACCTCCTCGGCGCCCGTCTTGTGGACGCCGGCGAAGTGCGCTTCGCCGCCGGGCGAGCCGGCGCGCTTGACGGGGCGGATGTTGCCGATGCCCACCCGCTCGAGCGCGAGGAGCGCGAGCTCGACGAACACGTGGCCGGGGAGCTCCTGCACCTTGCGCAAGAACGCGCGGCGCGAGGCCTCGCGGAAGCGCTCCACGGCGAGCAGCGCGTCGCTCTCGAGGCGCACGAGCTCGGGCGAGAGGAGCCAGTCGGTGAGGGCGATGCGGGGGCCGGAGCCGAAGCGGAAGCGCGGGCGCTGGCCGTTGCTGGTCCGCCGCATGTTGTCGGCCCGGAGCGACGCGCAGAGCTGCGAGGTCGCCTGGTTGAGATCGCCGCTCAGCCGTCCGCGGCGCATGAGCGCCTCGGCGACGTTGCGCGCGGGGACGGGGCCCTGGTTGCGGTCGAAGCCGCTCATCACCATCACGGTGGCGTCCGCGAGCTCGCGCCCCGAGAGATCCTCGCCGCCGCCGTCGGGGACCTCGATCCCGGTCGGCATCCCGCCCGCCATGATCTGCGAGCGATCGCGGATCATCGGGCGCGGCGCGGGAGCGAGCGGATCGCGCGACGTGTCGATCGACGAGTCGCTCTCGACGGAGATGATCGCCGCCGGTTGGATGACGTCGATCGGGCGCGGCTGGGAGCCACGCTCGCCGCCGCCGCCGGTGCGCTCGCCCTGGAACTCGGCGCCCTCGCCTCCACGGCCGCGGCCGCGGCGACGGCGACGACGACGGCGACGCCCGCCTTCGGCCCCGCCCTCGGACGGAGGCCCGCCCACGCTCGTCGACGACGGCGGAGCGCCGAGGATCGGCTGATCGTCGTCGTCCTCGTCGTCGAACAGGTCGGCGCCGCTGGCGGCGAGATCGGCGCGCAGCGCGTCCTCGCCGCTCACCGCGGTGGCGGCCACCGGCTCTGCGTCGTCGTCGTCCTCTTCGTCGTACGCCGGAGTCTCGGGGGCGCGGGTCGCGGCCTCGACCTCGAGGGCGTTGACCTCCACCGGCTCGTCGCTCTCCTCCGGCTCCTCCACCGGCGCGTCCTTCTTCTTCCCGCGCTTCTCCGACCAGTCGCGGAGGGCGAAGACGCCGGGCTTCACGCGGACGATCGGGTTCGTCTTGTCTTCTTTCTTGAGGAGGGCCGCCAGCCGCGCCCCCATCGTCACCTCGGGGCTCTTGCCCACGTGCGAGAGAAAGTTCTTCTCGATCGCGATCTCGGTGATCTCCTTGTAGTGGAGCGGCTTGCCAGTGAGGCGCAGCACTTCGGCTGCGGCTTCCGTGAATGTCATCTCGGACCTTCTTGTGGACGCGTCTCGCGTCGTCTTTCTTCGAGGGAGGGACCCCTTGTCCCCGGCCTTACTCTCCGTCACCGACGGTCACCCACTGGCATTGGCCAGCCGCGCGAGCATCGGTTCCCTGGCGAGAGCCGGCGTCCGTCACACACGTACGGAGGCCCCGCTTTCGCCGGACCCAACGTCTACCCCACGCCCCCGCCTCCGTCAACGCGGGGGTGTAAGGCCTCGAAAGTAGAGAAGATTACTGCTTGGGCGCCGGCGGCGCGGGTGGCGCCGGCGGAGGGGGCGGCGCGGGCACGGCGGACCCCGCGGGGCCGGGGCGCCCTTGCATCTTCGGACCGGGCTCCTCGAGGAGATCCTTCAGCTTCTTCTCCCGCGCGCCCTCGTCGAGCCCCGCGCCGAGCTTCGTCGCGTCGAACGTGAGCAGCGGGAGCTGCCCCCCCGCGTTGTACGTGGGGAGCTTGCCGTCCCAGCGCTCCATCGCGCGGTATTGGAGGACGCTCGGCGAGGTGGACAGGCGGATGATCTCGTTCGCCTTCGCTTCGGCGCGCGCGCGGATCAGCAGGGCGTCGGCCTCGCCCTGGGCCTTCTGGCGCGTGGCTTCGGCCTGGCCGGTGGCTTGGGTCACCGCTTGCTCGGCCTCGGCGCGCACCTGACGGACGCGGTTCTCGCTCTGGATCGCGTTCTGCGTCGCCTCCATCGCGCGGTTGATGGCGTCGGCCACGTTCTGCGGCAGTCGGAGGGCGCCGTTGATGGTGAGCTGATCGACGAGGACCCCGTCCTTGCCGAGGATCTCGCGCACGCGGGCCGTCACGTCGGCCACCATCTTGCTCTTGCCCATGCCGTAGATCTCTTGCACCGGCATCTTCGACGCGACCTCTTGGAAGCTCTCCCGCACCACGTTGCGGATGTAGGAGTTGGCGAGGACGTGCACGTCGTTCTGCCGGAAGCGGGCGTAGAGCTGGGGGGCGCGCTCGGGGTCGATGTGGAACGAGAGGCCGACGTCGGCGTTGACGTTGACGCCCTCGGACGACGAGAACGTGATCGACTCGTCGACCGGCTTGCCCTCGTGAGGGCTCGACGTCCAGATGACGTTCTGCACGCTGGTCGGGAAGAGGACGACCTGCTCGACGACGGGGTTGTAGAAGACCCAGCCCGTCTGGATTTGCATGTTCTGCACGCCGCGGTCGTTGCCGGCGAGGCGGACGCGGATGCCGACGTGGCCGGCGTCGATGCGGGTCGTGCACGAGCACCCGATCGCGAGGACGGCGATCAGGGCGACCACGACGAGGCCGAGCCGCGTCACGGTCTTGAAGATCCCCTGATTGTCGAGCGGAAAACGACTGGCCATGGCCGAGCCTCCTGCCCGGACGGTATCACGTCGCTGTTGAGTCCGGCGCCCTTCCCAAGTAGAGGTCGAGGCGATGCGGAGCCTCGCCCAGGTCGCTGCCATCGTCGCGGTCGTCGGAGCGGCGACGTACATGGGCTTCCTCGAGAAGCACGCGGGCAAGCCGAGCTTCGTCGTCATCGTTGGCCTGCCGACGGTGCTCTTCGCGGTGTACGGGGTCTTCCGCGCCCGCCGCGACGGCGTCCTGCGCGAGCGGTTCGCGGTGCGCGGCGGCGACTTCACGATCGGGGCGCTCACCGCCGCCGGCCTCTTCGGCGGGGCCTACGCCTTCACCCACTACGTCGCCCCGCTCGGCACCCCGCGCTCGGGCTGGCTCCTCCGCATCTACCTCCAGGTCGGCGATCCCGCGGTCCTCCGCGAGAAGATCCCCTACGTCGTCGCGGCGCTGGTCGTCGTGGTCGTCGCCGAGGAGATCGTGTGGCGCTACCTCGTGCCGACCCTCCTCGAGGACGTGGTCGGGAGCCGGCGCGCGTGGATGGTCGCCGCCGTGTGCTACTCCGTCGCTCACGCTCCGACCGCGTTCTCGATGTGGCGCGAGGGCAGCGGCTACAACCCGCTCCTCCCGATCGCCGCCCTCGGCTGCGGCCTGGTCTGGGGCGCGGTGACCTACCGCCTCGGCGGCCGCCTCCTGCCCTCCATCTTCTCGCACGCCTTGTTCGACTGGGCCGTCGTGATGATGTTCCGCCTGTTCGGCCCCAGCGTCTGAGGGGGACCGGGGGGTGGGCAGCGACCTCAAGCAGCGGCTCGCGCGGCTCGCCACGGCGTTCGGAAAAGGCGCCGTCGACGAGGCCCGAGGGCGCCTGCAGGCCCGCGTCACCGAGGTGGACCCGTCGATCCCCGCCGACTGCGTGGAGGTGGGCGCCGTCGTCGCCACCGCGTACCCGGCCCTCGAGCGCCAGCTCCTCGCGCGCCCCGGCGATCTCGGCGTCCTCGCGCGCGGCGCGCGCGTCCCTCGGGACGCGCGCACCCTGCGAAAGAACGCGCTGTCGCTCGTGGGGAGCCTCGACGACCCCGACGGCGTGCGCGCCGCGGTGCGCGTCTTCGCCCAGCGCGAGCGCCTCCGGGTCGCGGCGCGCGAGCTCCTCTACTCCGGCGTCGACGTCGACGTCACCGCGCGCGAGCTCTCCGACATCGCCGACGTGTCGATCGAGATCGCCGCCGACGAGGCGCGCGCGTGGGCCGACCAGCGCTTCGGCGCGCCGCTCACCGCGACCCAGGAGCGCTGCGCGTTCTCGATCGTCGGCATGGGCAAGCTCGGGGGTCGCGAGCTCAACTGCGGCAGCGACGTCGATCTCATCCTCTTCTACGAGACCGACGACGGCGAGGCTCGGAGCGCGAGCGGCGAGGAGACGAGCCTCCACGAGTATTTCACCCGCTTCACCCAGCGCGTCACCTCCACCCTCGAGGACGTCACCCACGACGGGTTCGCCTGGCGGGTGGACTGGCGGCTCCGCCCGGAGGGCTCGCGAGGCCCGCTCGTCAACGCCCTCGCAGCAGCGGAGCGGTACTACGAGTCCTGGGGTCGGACGTGGGAGCGCGCGGCCATGGTGCGCGCGCGCCACGTGGCCGGCGAGCCCGCGTTCGGCGCCGAGGTCGCGGCCGCGCTCGCGCCGTTCGTGTGGCGGCGGGAGGTGAACCCGAAGATCGCCTCGGAGATGATCGCGCTGCTCCACCAGGCGCGGGCCGAGCTCTCGGCCGACCCCGAGCGCGACCTCAAGCTCGGGCCCGGCGGCATCCGCGAGGTCGAGTTCTTCGTGCAGTCGCTGCAGCTCGTCTGGGGCGGCCGCGAGCCGCAGCTCCGCGATCCCAACACGCTCGGGGCCCTGCGGCGCCTGCGCGCGCGCGGCTTCGTCACCGATCGCGAGAGCCGCGAGCTCGCCGACGCGTACCTCACCCTGCGGCGGCTCGAGCACCGCGTCCAATACGCGACTGGGCAGCAGACCCACACCCTGCCCGAAGGTGCGCTCCTCCGCATCATCGCGAAGAGCCTGGGCTTTCGGGACGAGGAGCGCCTCGCCGCAGACCTCGCGGGGACGCGGCGCCGCGTGTCGGCGCGCCTCGCGTCGCTCGCCGGCGGGAGCGCGAGCGGCGCCGCCCCCGAGGTCGAGCGCCTCTTGTCGGCGCTCGCGTCGGGCGAGGAGGGGATCGTGCAGGCGGCGCTGCCGCCGTCGCTCGCGGGCTCGCCGGACTCGGCTCGCCACCTCGTCGCCCTCGCCGATCGGCCGGACTCGCTCCTCGGGGCCGCGACGCGCGACCGGCACCCCGAGGTCGGGAGCGTGGTCGTCGAGGCGCTCGGCGACGCCGCCGACCCCGAGCAGGCGGCGCGGCTCCTCGCCGCGTTCTTCTCGCGGCACCGAGCGCCGGGCGTGTACGCGCGCGCGCTCGCCGAAGATCCGCACCTCACCCGGCGGCTCGTCGGCCTCTTCGGCGCGAGCGCCTTCCTCGGCGAGGCGATGGTGGGGCACCCCGAGCTCGTCGATCGCATCTTGTACTCGCGCGGCGTGCCCGACGAGGCCGTCGCTCGGCGCGCGGTCGAGGAGGAGATCGCGGCGTCGACGCAGGCGAGCGACGAGGATCCGCTCGAGGCGTTCGTGGGGGCGCTCCGACGGGCCAAGGCGCGGGTGACGATGGAGGTGGGGCTCGCCGATCTCGCGGGGGACGTGGGCACCCGCGGCTCGACGCTCACCCTCTCGGCGCTTGCGGACGCCGAGCTCGCCGCCGCCACGTCCTACGCCCTCGCGGAGCGCGGCCTCCGAGGGGGGCTCGCGGTGATCGCGATGGGCAAGCTCGGCGGCCGCGAGATCGGCTACGGGTCGGACCTCGACGTCATCTTCGTGTACGACGACGCGGGCGCCGACGACGCGGGGGAGGCGTACATCCGCACCGCCCAGCGCGTGATGCGGCTCCTCTCGACCCCGCACGGCGACGGCCCGGGCTACGAGCTCGACGCGCGGCTGCGCCCGAGCGGGAACCAGGGTCTGCTCGTCGTGTCCATGGACTCGTTCGCGCGCTACCACGGGGCGGCGAGCGGGGGTGAGCCGCGCGCCGACGAGTGGGAGCGGCAGGCGCTCATCAAGGCCCGCCTCGCGGCCGGCGATCCCGCCCTCGGCGCTCGCGTCGTCGCCGTGGCCGAGGAGGCCGCCTACGAGCACGGCGAGCCGTCGGCGGAGCGCCTGCACCATATCCGTATGCGGATGCAGCGCGAGCTCGCGCGGGAGCGCCGCGAGGGCGACGCGTGCCGCTACGACCTCAAGCTCGGCGAGGGCGGGATCGTCGACGTGGAGTTCGCGGTCCAGTGGCTGCAGATGAAATACGGCCGGGATCGGCGGGTGCGCACCACCGAGACCCGAGGCGCGCTGCTCGCGCTCGAGGCGTGCGGCTACCTCGACTCCGCCGTCGCCGCGACGTTGCGCGAGGGCTACCGCTTCCTCCGGCGCCTCGAGCAGCGCCTGCGGGTGCTCCACGGCACCAGCGTCCAGCTCATCGAGCAGGGGGCGCCCGGCCTCCCGCCGCTGGCGCGGCGGATGGGGATGCGCGACGACCCCGAGCGCACCGCCGGGGAGGCGCTGCTCGCGCAGTACCAGGTGGCGACCCAGGAGGTGCGGGCCGCCTACCTCTCGATCCTCGGGCTCGGCTGACGCGGCGTCGGGTGGTAGCGTCGAGGGGTGGTCGACGAGCTCGAGGCCGGGGTCGTGTTGGGGCGGCGCTACCGCCTCGACCGGCGGCTCGACGGCGGCGGCATGGGGATCGTGTGGGCCGCGTCGCACGTCGTCACCCGCAGGCCGGTGGCGATCAAGCTCCTGCGCGGCCAAGCCGACGCGCAGGCGCGGGCCCGCCTGCTGCGCGAGGCGCGGGCGTCGTGCGCGGTGGAGCACCCCGCGGTCGTGCCGGTCGTCGACGTGATCGACGCCGGGGGCGCGCCCGCGCTCGTGATGGATCTCCTGAACGGGGAGTCGTTGCGCGCGCGCCTCACGCGCGAGGGGAAGATCGAGGCGCGCGAGGCCGCCGCGATCCTCGCGCCCGTCGCCGCCGCGCTCGCCGCCGCCCACGCCGCCGGGGTCGTCCATCGCGACGTGAAGCCGGAGAACGTGTTCATCGCCGAGCGGGGCGGGGAGCGCGAGATCAAGGTGCTCGACTTCGGGGTCGCCAAGATCCTCTCCACCGAGGAGCGCACGAGCGCGCTCACCGACACCGGGGCGATGCTCGGGACGCCGTACTACATGTCCCCCGAGCAAGCGTTCGGGGAGCGCGACGTCGGGCCCGCGGCCGACGCGTGGGCCCTCGGCGTCGTGCTCCACGAGTGCGTCACCGGGGCTCGACCGACCCAGGCCGACAACCTCGGCCAGGTCATCAAGCTCATCACCCAAGCGCCGTTCCCCGATCTCGGCGACGCGTCGCCCGGCACGCCCCGCCCGCTCGTGCTCCTCGCGCGGCGGCTCACCGAGCGGGACCCGAGCGCGCGCGAGCGCGATCTCGCCGAGGTCG
>JAEUKG010000578.1 GCA_016794325.1 Myxococcales bacterium
GCACGAAGCCGCCGACCTGCGTCCGCCAGGCGATCTTGCCGCTCGCGTCGAGCTTCACGACCTCGCCGAGGTCGGTGCCGACGTAGGTCGCGCCGTCGTCGGCGACGCACGGGCTCGAGTCCACGTCCGCGCCGAGCGCCACGCGCCAGCGCTCTCGCCCCGCGCGATCGATCGCGTACACCGAGTCGTCCTGGCTCCCGAAGACGAGGAGCCCGTCGGCGGTGATCGCGGGCTGCGAGAACACCTTACCCTTGGCGCGGAAGCGCCACGCGACGTCGCCGCCCGGGCGCACGGCGTGCACCGTCGCGCCGGCGGCGACGATCAAGAGCCCGTCGAGCCGCGTGACGCCGGAGTCGGCCTCGCCGTCGAGCTCGAGCTTCCAGTCCACCTTCCCCTTCGGGGAAACGGCGTAGAGCAACTTGCCGTCGGTGCCCACGTGGATCGTCCCCGCGTCGTCCACGAAAGGTGTAGAATACACACGAGCCCCGAGGGCCAGCTTCCAGCGCGGCGCCCCGCTCGTGTCGAGCGCGACGAGGTCGCCGGCGAGCGTCGCCGCGTACAGCGTCTGCTCGTCCGGCGAGGTCACCACCTGCGCGGCGACGGGGCCTCCCACGTCCGCGCGCCACGCCACCCGGGCGTCGCGGGGCCCGGGGGCGGCCGCGCGGTGGGTGTGCCGTCGGTCGCCGTGCAGCATCCGGGCGCCGCGCGCGACGTCGGCCACGGGCGGCGGCGTCGGCCCGCGGAGCGGGGGAGGGCCCGAGGACCCTGGCGGCGCGGCGACGAGGGCCGTCGCTCCGCCGCCGTGCGCGGCGGTCGCGTCGCTCTGGCGACGCGTCCGCGCGCGATCGAAGACGGCGACCGCGGTGATCGCGGCGAGCAGCGAGATCGGCAGGAGCCTCGCGAGGTCGCGCGCGCGCACGCCCCCGCCGCTTCAGCGAGCTTTGCGGGCAGACTTCATCCGCTGCTCGCTCTTGCGCGCCTCTTCGACCCCGAGGGCGTGGGGCGCTTCGCCGGGCATGCGTCGGGCGAGCCAGCCGATCAGCGTGAGGCCCGCGGTCCGCGTGCTCTCCGGCATCATGGGCTCGCGCAAGAGCCGCGAGATCTCTCCGATGAGGCGGGTCCGCTCGCACTCGCCGGGCACACCCTTCGGCGATGGCGCAGGCGGAAGCTTGCGAGCGTTCTTCGTGGCCATGGTCGGCTCGGGCGAGACCGACTGTAGCGGATTCTTCTCAACCGTCGAGTTTAGCGCCGCTCCCAAATTCACTCGCCTCCTCGCCAAATCCCCCCGGGGAAACGTCATCGCGTCGGCTTCGCTCGCGGTCTTCGCCGCGCGAGAGCGGCGGCGAAGGCGGTGCTCGGCGCCCGCGGGCAGCGTCGAACGGAACGTCATCTGAGCGAAACCTTTTGAAAATCCTACAGTTCGCCTGTCAACAGGAAGCTACGTTATGGCGCCAAAAACCCTGTGCGCAACCCTCTTTTGACGCACCTTTGGCACGCCGATTGCGCGGGCCGGGAAAGAGGCCGGATCCGGCCACCGGCGGCCCGAGCCGCCTGACTCCGCGCGTCACATCGAGTCGACCAGGACCTCGCGGTCCTTGGCCCCGTTCGGGGGCCCGACGATGCCCCGCCGCTCCATCGTCTCCACGATGCGCGCGGCGCGGTTGTAGCCGATCTCGAGCTTGCGCTGCAGCCACGAGGTCGAGCAGCGGCGCGTCTCCGCGACGACGCGAACCGCCTCGTCGTATTTCGCGTCGAGCTCCCCGTCGTCGTCGTCGCCCGCGCCCTCGCCGTCCTCGTCGCGCGGGCGCAGGATGCTCTCGTCGTAGACGGGCGAGCCCTGGCTCCGCAGGAAGTCGGTCACCGCCTGCACCTCCTCTTCGCTGATCCACGGGCACTGCACGCGCTTCGTGTCGTTCGTGCCGTTCAGCTTGATGAGCATGTCGCCCTTGCCGAGGAGGTGCTCGGCGCCTTGCTCGTCGAGGATGGTGCGGCTGTCGATCTTCTGCGCGACGCGGAAGGCC
Source organism: Myxococcales bacterium (assembly GCA_016794325.1). GTDB lineage: Bacteria > Myxococcota_A > Polyangia > Polyangiales > Polyangiaceae > SXNL01. The sequence goes on from JAEUKG010000578.1 coordinate 2,022, forward strand.
ACCCGCGTCGGGAAGTTCGCCTTGATCATGCCGGTGATGACGTCGACGCTGGGCCGCTGCGTCGCGAGGATGACGTGCATGCCTGCGGCGCGCGCCTTCTGCGCCAGGCGCGCGACGGCCGCCTCCACGTCTTTGCCCTGCTGCATCATGAGGTCCGCGAACTCGTCGACGACGATGACGATGAGCGGCAGCGCCTCGGGGAGCTGCACCGTCCCCTCGTCGCTGCCGGCCTCGGCGGGGATCGTCTCGGGGAGGTTGTTGTGATCGCGCGCCTGCACCATCCGCGGGCCGGGAGCCTTGATCTCGCCCCGGCGCACGCGCCCCACCCAGCCGTTGTAGGTGCCGATGTTCTTCGTGCCGGCGTCGGCGAAGAGCTGGTAGCGGCGCTCCATCTCGTCGACCGCCCACTTCAACGCGTTGGCCGCCTGCTTCATGTCGGTGACGACCGGCAGGAGCATGTGGGGGATGCCGTCGAACGGCGCGAGCTCGACGACCTTGGGGTCGATCATGAGCATGCGCAGCTCCTCGGGCGTGCGCCGGTAGAGGAGCGAGGCGAGCATCACGTTGAGCCCGACGCTCTTGCCGGCGCCGGTCGCGCCCGCGACGATGACGTGGGGCATGCTCGCGAGGTCCGCGTAGACGGGGTTGCCGACGATGTCGCGACCGAGCACGACGGGCAGCGGCACGTCGAGCGTCTGGAATCGGCGGTCCTCGATCAGGTCGCGCAGGTTGACGGCCGAGCGTTTGTCGTTCGGGAGCTCGAAGCCGATGCGATTCTTGCCGGGGATGGGGGCGACGATGCGGACCTTCTTCGCCAGCGCGAGCGCGAGGTCGTCGGCGAGGGAGGCGACGCGCGACACCTTCGTGCCGGCCACGGGCGAGACCTCGAACGTGGTCACGACGGGGCCGGGGTGGATCTCCTCCACCGTGCCGCTCACCTTGTAGTCCGAGAGCGTCTTCACCAGGAGATCCGCGCTCTTGCGGAGGGCGACCTCGTCGATGACGACGGCGGAGTCGCTCTTCTGCGGCGTGAGCATGTCGATCGACGGCAAGACGAAGCCCTGCGCCTTGGGCTTCTTCTTGTCCTTGTCGCGGTCCTTGTCCTTGTCCGAGATCGACTCCTTCTCGAGCGCGGCGGAGGTGTCGACGATGGTCGGGCCGGCGGGCGCCTTCGGCTTGCGGGCGCGCTTCGGCTTCGCGGCGGCGTCGATGCCCTCGAGCGGCGTCACGTCGAGCGACAGCGAGCTCGGGCTCGCGGGCTCGTCGTCGTCGGAGCTCGCCCGCGCCGGCGAGGGCTCCGCCGCGTCCGCGACCTCCGCCCCCTCGGCCGATGCCTCGTCCTCCGAGTCGGCCGGCGGCGCCGCGGACTCGCGCGGCTTGCGCGTGCGCCGCGCCTTCTTCACCGGCTCCGGCGGGTCGTCGGGGGCGACGGCGACCGACGTGCCCATGTCGGTCGGGTCGTCGTCGAGCGGCATCGTCGCGATCTGAGCGTCGTCGTGGATGGCGGTGTCGATCTTCGGGAGCTTCGCGACGCGCTCGGCCTCGGCCTTCTCGCGCTCGAGCTCGCGGGCGGTGCGCCACGCGTCGGCGACGGAGCGGGTCGCGGTCGCCGTCTTCTCGGCGCTCGTCCTGCCGACGCGGCCGAGGAAGTTCACGAGGGCGATGAACGAGAACGACGCGCGGGCGATGAGGATGAGCGCGAGGATCGCGAACCCGACGATGAACGAGCCCGCGGTCGAGAACAGGGAGCGGAGGAGCTCGCCGAAGAGCTCGCCGATCATGCCGCCGGCGGGGTGCCGCCCGAAGGCGAGCTTGCCCGGCCAGCCCACCTGCACGAGCGCCGCCGCGAGCACGCCCATCACGAGGTCGCCTGCGACGCGGGTGGGGGTGAGCTCGCTCTTCTTCCCGCGGACGAAGGGGATGCCGAGGAGAGCTGCCTCGATCGGGATAGCCCAGGAGACGACGCCGATCACGCTGACGATCGCGCGCGCGCACGCCTCTCCGACGGAGCCGACCCAGTTCGCCCCGACCACCCGCGGGGCGTCCGGCGAGAGCACGGCGGCGGCGGCCGGCTCGCCTTGGTAGGAGCCGAGCGCGAGCGCCAGAAACAGCGCCGCGGTCCAGAAGAGGAGCGCCGCGGCCTCACGCCCACGCGGATACGACGCCGCGCCGCGGCCGAGGATGGCCGGCGAGCGCGTGTTGGCGGGCAGAGGCTCGCCGATCTCGGTGGAAGTGGGGCGACGGGGCGCGAAGAGGGGGAGCGCCATGCGTACCTTGACCTACATCGAGGCTACAGTCGGAGAATGTAGGAAGTCAACCCTTCGGCGTCGTATGTCGCCCGCCTCGCGCGATGCGTGCCGACTTCGCGTGTCCGATCAAAGAGCGTGCTCCGTTTGATGAGGACGAAGATGGAAAGACTTGGGCCAAACCCGCACAACGTCGTAGCATCGGTCGCCCGTACGCCAAGCGGATCGAGGAACAGGGAATGGGACACAAGAAGCGGCCAGTGGGGTGGCTCGGCATCGCGGCACTCGGTGTCGTGCTCGCCTCGCCGCTCGTGGCGGGTTGCCGAGTCAGCGACAATGACGTCAAGCGGTGGGAGTCCACCGAGCGCGGGCCCTACAAGCTCGTGGCCGTCGTGACGCACGACAAATACGATCTCAACCTCCGCACCAACGCGGCGCTGTCGCTCGTGCGCATGCCGCCCCGCGGTGGGCAGCGGAAGGGCATCGCGTTCCTCGTCGACAAATACAAGGACGAGGACGGCGAGATGCGCGAGGGCGCGCTCGCGACCTTGGGCGAAGAGCGCCGCAAGCAGATCGTGAACGGCATGGCGCCCGAGCTCATCAAGCAGATGCAGCAGCCGCCTCCGCCCCGCGACGAGAAGACGGGGCGCCTCGCCGTCGATCCGTCGATCCCCTACAAGGACGCGGCGTTCGCGATGCTCTCCCACGAGCCCACGCTCGTGAACGACGAGAAGACGCGCCAAGACATCACCGAGGCGCTGATCGCCTGGTCGCAGACGGGCTTCGAGGATCGCATCGAGAACGGCTCGCAGCAGTACGGCGTCGAGCAGATCATGCGCTTCCTCGGCGCTGGCAGCGTGAAGAAGCTGCCCGACCTCATCAACGAGCAGGCGTTCCGCATCGACCGCGTGGCGGCGCTCATCGCCGACATCGGCGACGAGGACACGAAGAAGCGCGGCTCCGAGGCCCTGGTCGCCCTCGCGAAGAAGCTCAACTCCCCGGAGTGGGCCGCGTCGCAGACCGCGATCGTCAAGAAGCACAACGAGACGACCGGCCAGAAGGCGAACGACGAGCAGGTCGCGGTCCAGGTCTCGAAGATCCTCGACCGGCGGCTCAACGAAGAGATCTTCCCCGCCATGAAGAAGGTGGGCGGGCGGGCCTGCGTCGACTACCTCCTCGGCTTCGCGGCCGACACCAAGAACGGCGACGACCGCCGGCGCACCGCGCTCGCGGCGCTCGAGGGCCGCGTCGACAAGAACAGCGCGGCCGATCTCGACCGCGTCTTCAACATCGCCAAGGACGACGCGGCCTCCGACGCGGTCCGCGACGTGGCGTTCCAGCGCCTCGGCGAGTTCCCCAAGGAGCAGATCGTCCCCAAGCTCTACACCCTCTTCGAGCCGAAGAAGTGGAAGGTCCGCTGGGTGGCCGCGTCGCTCATCCTGAAGACGATCTCCACCAAGGGCGTCCCCGACTTCATGGCCAAGCTCCCCAAGGCGAGCACCGTGAAGATGGGGATGACGGAGCCGCTCTCGTACGGCCAGCTCATCGCGAAGATGGAGCCGCCCGCCGGGGAGCCGAAGCCGCGCGACCTCGTGAACACGTACCTCCAGAGCAAGGATTTCGGCCCGAAGATGGTCGCGATCGGCTCGTTCTACGAGGGGAAGAAGGCCGACCGCGACGCGCTCAAGGCCTTCGAGGAAGACAAGACGCCGGTCCCGAAGTGCGACAAAGAGGACGACTGCCAGTGGCAGTGCGAGGTCCCGAAGGCGCCGGGCTCGAAGGAGATGGAGACCAAAGAGGTCACCACCGTCGGCGAGGTCGTGAAGCTCTGTGTAATCCCTTCGATGGATAAGTAGTCGCTCCCCCCACCTCACGGCCCCAGCCCACAATGTTGGCCCAGAACGTCGGCCCCGAGCGTTGGCAGCCTGCCCCGAGTCACGCGTCACGACTCACGAGCTTGTCGGATATTTCGTAACTTGCCGTCACTTACGATACTCTCACGGGGTTGGACCCAGATCGCGCTTGCGCGCACGGGCGGCATCGCTCGAGGAAACGCTGAATCGAGATGACCTCGGATCCCAACAAGAAGAGCGCACGGACCTTCCAGTGTCGCGACATGCTCTGGGAGACGTTCGAGCAGATGGCGCGCGAGCTCGAATGCAGCGTCGACTACCTCATCAACGAGGCGATGAAGCAGTACGCTCGCTCGCGTCAATACGGCGGGAGCTCGCGGGGCGGATACGCGCCGACGACCGGTCGCCTCGACTCGGGCCAGAACTATCCCAGCGCGCCCCCTCCGCCGATGACGGGCACGATGCGCGCGGGCGGCGGTGGCGCCGGCCTCGGGCCTCCGCCGCCGCCTCCTCGCGGCAGCGGCGGTGGTGGCGGTGGTCTCCCTCCGCCGCCTCCTCGCGGTAACCTCCCGGTCCCTCCGCCGCCTCCTCGCGGCGGTGGTGGCGGCGGCGGCTTCGCTCCCCCGCCGATGGCGCGCGGCGTCGATCGCCCGCCGCCCGGCCGCTCCGCTCCGCCGTCGGCGCCGCGCAGCGCGCCTCCGCCGATCCCCGGCGGTCGCGGCGGGATGAACGGCGGCTACGCCCCGCAAGCTCACGGCGCGACGCTCGCCATCATCTACCAGGGCGAGAAGTTCACCGTCGCCAAGGATCGCTTCGTCATCGGCCGCGGCAAGCAGTCGAGCGATCTCACCCTCAAAGATCCCAACGTGTCGCGCCAGCACGCGATGGTCGAGTACCAGAACGGCGTGTACTTCATGGTCGACATGGGCTCGACCAACGGCGTCGAGTACAACGGCCAGCGCATCGCGCGAAAGCAGATCGCCGAGGGCGATGTCTTCCGCATCTGCGATCACGACCTGCGCTTCACGTACCGCTGAAGCGTCGCTCGGTGTAGGCTCCCGGGGCATGGGAGCCGTGCATGAAGATGCGTGCATGGTGCACGGAGCGCCGCGCCGCAGGGGTCGCCGCGCGAGGGCGGCGGCATGAGGCCCGCACCGAAGCGAACGCTCCGGCGCCTGCCGCAGCTCGAGCCGCGCAAGGACGCGCTCGAGAAGTGCGTCTACTGCCCCAAGCTGTGCCGGAGCGCGTGCCCGGTCTCGAACGCCGAGCCCACCGAGACGCTGACGCCGTGGGGCAAGATGTCGCTCGCGTATTTCCTCGCCACCGAGAGCGTCGAGATGGCCCCTGCCTTCGCCAAGCCGGCGTGGGCGTGCACCGGCTGCGGCGCATGCAAGGCGCAGTGCGATCACGAGAACGACGTGTCGGCGACGCTCCTCGCCGCGCGCGCCGGCCTCCGTCAAGCGGGCGTCGCGCCTCCGGAGGCCACCACCGCGCTCGCCCGCTTCGAGGAGCACGCCCGCGAGCTCGAGGCCGCGACGGCGCGGATCGCGCCCCGCCGGTCGTCGCGGAACAAGCTCCTCCTCGGCTGCGGCTACGCGCGCAGCCTCCCCGACGAGTCCGCCGACGCCATCCGCGTCGCCGAGGCGCTGCTCGGCCCCGTCGAGCTCCTCGACCTCTGCTGCGGGCTCCCGCTCCTCGAGGCCGGCGACGTCACCGGCTTCGTCCGCCAGCGCGAAGAGATCCGGCGCGCGGTGTCGGGGGCCGACCGCGTGGTGGTGCTGGATCCCGGGTGCGGCGGGGCCCTCCGGCGCGGGCACGCGCACGCCGGCGAGCCGCTGCCGGTGAAGGTGGAGCTGCTCGTCGAGGTCGCGCACGCGAGCCTGCCCCGCTTCGACCGCGCGCCCGGGCCCGCGCGCGCCGTGCGCTACCACGACCCCTGCAAGCTCGGTCGCGGCCTGGGAATCTACGAGGAGCCGCGCGCGCTGCTCACCCGTGTCCTCGGCGTCGCGCCCCTCGAGTTCCCCTACGCCCGCGGGGGCGGCGCGTGCGCCGGCGGCGGCGGCCTCCTGCCGCAGACGATGCCCGAGGTCGCGCGCGGCATCGCCTCCCGGCG
>JAEUKG010000841.1 GCA_016794325.1 Myxococcales bacterium
CGCCGCGGCGTGCCGGGCCGCGAGAGCCGCTCCTCCACGACCCACGATCCGCAGGCGCGGAGCCACTCGTGGAGGCCCTCGATGCGGGTGATGTTGCCCCAGCCGCGGGCGCGCTTGAAGACGAGGGCCACGTTGTACTTCCGCGCCGTTCGCGCCTCGAAGTGCCCCCAGGAGACCACGCGCGCCCACTCGCGGTAGAGGTCCACGTCCGACGTGTAGTTCATCTGATCGACGAGGCCCGCGCCGCCCGGGCGGCAGGCGATCTCCCCGAACACCGCCTCCCCGCTCGCCGTGCGGTACCACTCCATGTGGGTGAAGCCGTCCTCCATCCCCAGCGCCGAGAGCGCCCCGCGGCCGAGGGCGAGCCCCGCCGCGAGATCGGGCCGGGACAGATCACGGACGCTGATCGAGATCGGGCTGATCCACTCGACCTTCGAGGCCTCGAGCGGCTTCGGGAGGTAGAGCGACACGTTCTCCATCACCGGCTCGCCGCGCAGGCAGATGGTGTCGTACGTCAGCTCGTCGCCCTCGATGTACTCCTCGCAGCTCGCCTCGGACACGCCTCCGAGGCGCGGGAGCGCGGCCTCGAGCTCGGCCCGGCTCGTCACCACGTAGGTGTCGGCGCACCCGGCACCGGCGATCGGCTTGAGGACCAGGGGGTAGCCCACCTCTTCGGAGGCCGCGCGGGCCTCGTCCGCGGTGCGGACGCGGCGCGACCGTGGGACGCGAAGGCCCGCCGCGCGCAGGCGCTCCTTCATCAGCTCCTTGTCGCGGAAGCCGCGCGCGGTGTCGACCGACATCCCGGGCACGCCCCAGCGCTCGCGCAGGCGCGCCGCGAGCATGACGAGCGGCTCCCAGTTGGTGAGGACGCGATCGAAGTGCGCCCCCCGCAGCCACTCCGACACGCGGTCCATCACGTCGCCCTCGTCGAGGATGCGGGGAACCTGCAAGTAGTCGACGAGGTACGGCTTCACGCTCGCCGGCAGCTCGTGCCGCGGCGTGTCGCCGACGCCCCAGACGCCGACGCCGACCTCGGCGAGCCCGCGGGCGAAGCCGATGTTCTCGGCCGGGTAGGAGGGGGACAAGAGGAGCGCGCGCACGCGTTCCTTCCTAGCACGGCCCAGCCGACCTCCCCAGACCTCAGGGGAGCCCGGACCTCAGGGGGCTCGATCGCAGGCGCTCTTGGTCTTGACGGACGATCGCGTGCGCTTCTCGACCACGTCGGCGAGGGCGTCGAGATCGGCGCGGCAGCTCGGATCGACGGGGAAGAGGTAGCCGACGTCGGGCTCGTGCCACGAGCCGTCGCGGGCGCGGCACACGCTGAAGACGAGGAGTTGGCCGGGGCCGCGCGGGCTCGCGGGCGCCTCGGCGCCTTGGTAGAGGACGAGGTCGTCGGCGCTCCTGCCCGAGAGCCAGCGGACGACGTGGACCTCGTAGCGGAAGCGGACGTAGCCGGTCGCGGGGGCGGGGCTCTTGCCGTCGAGCGCCGTCTTCGAGGAGGCGACGACCTCCGCGATCCCCGACATGGCCGTCGCGCGGACGTTGTCGGTGACCATGCCGATCGGCGGCAACGACGCCGCGCACTCGGCGGCGGGCGGCGGAGGCGGCGACGGCTGGCGGCCGCCCCCGGCGTCGGCGCTCGCGGCAGGCGCGGAAGCAGCGGCGCTGGGCCGCGGCGGCGTCCCGCTGGGAATGGCGGCGAC